>NZ_JAUIRR010000005.1 GCF_030577135.1 Sulfurimonas sp. hsl 1-7
GTGGGAATGTAGGTCGCTGCCTAGTTCGATCAAATTATATAATCTCCCTTTTTATCAATCAATCATTTAATTTACTATCACTATCATTATACAATTTATTATCAATCTTATTTTACTTCTTCTTTTTTATTACATCTACTTACATTTTTGTCTTATATATACAATTTTGTATAAAATTTAATCAAAATAATGCCTCTTAAGGTCTATTTATTGTATAGAATTTGGTTACTTTTTTGAGGAAATATACGATGAAACAAGTAAGCTATAAATACAATAATATATCTAAAGATGTTTTACCATATATCAAGTATATGGAACAGGTTGAAGATAATCGTGAACGATTACATGAATTAAGTAATCACTGGAATACACTCTCACTACTTAGCCAGCTAGGTGATGCCGGCGTTAATATGAGTAGAATTAAAAACAACTTTACGGAACTATCATTTGAGTTGATTAATCATTTAGCTATTGAGCTATTGAATAAAAATATTGATGAGATGGATTTTAAAGCTCAAGTTGCTGTTGATATTATGATAAGAAATCTTTTTGAAAGAACAGCAGATATTGGCTTTTTAGCTACTGATGATGATATAAGAGCTTTCTTATTAAAAAATGACACAAAATACTCTACTCATTACAATGATGACTTAGAGATCATCAAAGAGCGTTTCAAAGAGTATGTGAAAAAATATAGTGTTTACTTTGATATAGTTTTAATGAGTCCAAAAGGGGAGATATTAGCTAACTTAGATGATGAGCTAACACTTTCAAAATCAAAAGACTCAATTATTTCAGAAGTTTTAAACACAAGCGGTGAGTATGTAGAGACATTCAAGTATCATGACTTCTTACCTAAGTACAAAAAGTCTCTTGTTTATTCTTACAAGGTGACTAAAACTAATGAAGAGGGTTCTGAAATTATCGGTATTTTGTCTTTATGTTTTAAGTTTGAAGATGAGATGAAACAGATCTTTAGTAACTTAATAAATAAAGATAAAAAAGAAGCAATTTTATTACTTGACCATGAAGGAACTGTAATCGCAACAAGTGATAAATACCAGATCCCTGTAGGTGCAGAATTAGAGGTAGTATTAAACGATACTTACAAACTAATCTCATTCGGTGGTGTAGACTATATCTGTAAAAGCAATAAAACTACCGGTTATCAAGGTTTCTTTGGTTTAGAATGGTACGGCCATGTTATGATCCCGATTGCACACGCTTTTGCTCAAGAGGAAGAAGACTCTTTTGAAATTAGTGAAGAGTTATTACTTTCAATTTTACAAAACGGTAAACAGTTTAGTGATGCTTTGAAAAATATCCCAAAACAAGCTAACAGTATTCAAAAAAGTCTTAACCGTGCTATTTGGAACGGAACTATCAATCAGGGAAGTACGACATCAAATAAGCAGTTCTCTAAAGCTTTAATGTTGGAAATTCGTCAAACAGGACAAGATACGAAATCTATTATAGGTTCATCTATCGCAAACCTGACTAAAACAATTATTCTAGGTGACAGTGTTTTTTATGCTGACCTTATTGTAGATATTATGGATAGAAACTTATATGAAAGAGCAAATGACTGTAGATGGTGGGCATTAACATCTGATTTTCAAAAGATTTTAGCTAAAGACTCAATAGGTATGGATGATGTACTTAGAATGAATGAGATCTTGGAGTATATTAATGATTTATATACTGTATATACAAATATATTTATTTATGATAAACATGGATATATTAAAGCAACTTCAAATCCTGATGAGCGTCATCTTCTAGGAAAACGTGTAAGTAAAAATTTTGTTACACAGACTTTAGGGTTGAGTGATTCTTCAAAATATGCAGTAAGTGACTTTGAAGCAAGTGAATATTATGACAATAAACATACATATATTTACAATGCTGCAATTAAGAACGATGAGAATGTTGTTGGCGGAATCGGGCTTGTATTCGATTCAGAAATTCAATTTAAAAATATGATTCAAGAATCACTTCCGAAAAATATAGATGGCACTACAAAAAATGGTGTATTTGCAACATTAGCGACAAAAAATATGCAAATTATTTCATCTACGAATGAAAAGCATCAAATCGGTCAGTTTTTAGAANAAATGGTGTATTTGCAACATTAGCGACAAAAAATATGCAAATTATTTCATCTACGAATGAAAAGCATCAAATCGGTCAGTTTTTAGAACTTGATAGTTCTTATTTTCATCTACAACCGGGAGAGTCAACAAGTGAAATTATCATCTATGATGACAAATATTATGCCTTAGGTGTTAAATGTTCAAAAGGGTATAGAGAATATAAAAGTGTTCATGATGATTATGTAAATGATGTTTATTCATTCTTTTTCTCTTATATCTGCGATAAAAGTGAAGCTGTTTATAAAAAAGATGACAACTTCTCTCCTAAAACTGATGTTGTGTTTGAGAAGGGACAAAACTCAATAGACATAGCGACATTTATGATCGCGAATCAATGGCTTGGAATAGACACTAAACATGTTGTTGAAACGGTTAGTGCAACAGAGTTAAAAACAACTATAAAAATAGATAAAGATCATCACTTTAAAGGGACGGTTATCTATAATGACAAAGCGGTAATGGTTATTGATATTCAGAAGTTTTTACAAGAAAAAGATGTAGAAGAGTATCAAGAGATAGTTATTATCAAGTACGGAGAGCATGATACATATATGGGGATATTGGTAAACTCATTAGGAATTATTGCAGAGGTTGCAGACGATAATGTTAACCAACTCCATAATGAAATTATAGGTGCGGGAACGTTGATAGATAGTTTAGTATTTCCAAGCGGTGATAATCCAGGGAAAGATGTATTGTCTATTTTATCGTTAGATAAAATTATGACAGAGCTTATTAGCCCTGAATATAGTAAGATGATACATAAACAAGTTATGCGTTAAGAGATGGGTTAAAAACCCATCTAAAAAATTTTATTAAGTATGAAATCTTTCTAATTTATTGTGTAGTTCATCCGTCATTGCATTGAGATGTTCTGCAGCAGCTGCTATCTCTTCTACATTACGTGCATTTTGAGCAGATATCTCATTTATTTGTGTCACACTGTTTACAATCGCTTCTACACTTTTCCCAGTATGTTCAAAGTCGTTTACCGTTTTATCACTTGCTTCAACAGCCTTATCTACGATCGATACACTCATATTGATTTTCTCTTCAACGTCTGATGCAACATTTGATAATGCTTGAATCTCATCAGAATTGATACTCATTTGTCCACTTACATCGTTGATAGACTGTACGATGATGTTGATAGTAGCATTTATATCCGTAAGAGATTTCTGTGTACGCTCTGCTAGTTTACGAACTTCATCAGCGACCACTGCAAATCCACGACCGTGTTCACCTGCACGAGCAGCTTCAATGGCTGCATTTAATGCAAGTAAATTTGTTTGATCAGCTATATCTGAGATAACCTCTAACACAACCTTAACCTCATTAGCTTCACTTGAAAGTGTACTCATTTTCTCAGCTAATTCAACTTCCGTTTGTGCACTTCTTTGAACATTTGTTGTAAGAGTTATAATCTCATCACGTGCTTCTTTTAGGTTGTCGTTTGCTTTAATGATATCTTGCTTACTCTCTTGCGCATCAGAAATTGAGTTTGTAATCTCATTTTGAATATCTGTCGCTTGTGTTGTAGCTTCATTGATTACAGTAACAGACTTTTCAACATTTTCTCCAACACCGAGTGCTGTTGTAGAGAGTTCATGAGATATAGATGCATTTTCAGAAGAACCCTGTTTTGATGTTTCGATCAGGTCACGCAGCTCTTTTAAAAGGTGGTTAAAACTTTTTCCCATCAATGAAAGTTCTTGAGGTGTATTTGTATCAACTTGAATCGTTAAGTCATGATTTTTAGCTATCTGTAAAAGTACATCTTTAAAACGCTCTATAGGTCTGATAATACTGATATTTATCATAATAAACGCTATGATTACAATAATCACAAGTACAGTAAGAGAAGATATGATAATATTATTCCTCAGTCGGTTTGGTGCTTCTAATACTTCGGCTTCATCTATTTCAGATAAAATAGCCCATGAAAAATCTTCACCTACATTAATAGATGTAAAAGAAGATAATACTGGATTACCGTTGTAGTCTATAACAACTTTAGTATCAGTATGACCTGATAATGCTGAGTTTGATGCTTCCGTATCTACAGAACCGGTAGATGGATTTGCAAAAGATGCAAGAAGTGTATGATTTTTCTGATCTAAATAGCTGTCACTACGCATAAGTTTATCCGCTCCAACTAGATAGTCTTCTTGACTCTCCCCGTACCCTTGGCGATATTTCATAATTCTGTTAATTGATTTATCACTGATTTGAAATACTAAAACAGCTTCTACATTGTTGTTAACATCTGTAACCGGAGTAGCTAAGAACATTGCAGGTGCATTGTTACTCGGTGCATATGGTTCCATATCTACAAATGTAGGACGTTTGTTTTTGAGTGCTGCATTATAAGCTCTAGCAAGACCGCTGTCTTTTAGTTTGCCGTGAAGAAGGTTTTCACCAAAGTCTGCTTCTTTAGCAACCGTGTACATAACGTGCCCGTGATCAGGACAGATAATAAACATGTCATAATAATTATACGTTTTAATATAATCTAGGAAGTATTTTTCAGACTCTTTGATAACTCTTTGTACGGCAGGATCTTGAACCGGAAAGTTTTCGTTATCTGGTACTTCTAGCATCTCAGTAACAAATACTAAGTCATTTACCATATTGTGAATCTCTTCAGAGCTTGCTAATAGTGAAATATCTTTGATTTTTCTATCAAAAAAAGTTTCAATTCGACTTTTTTTAATATCTCTTACCATAGTGAGTTGATCATAACTCTTTTTCATAAGTGTTGATGTTGAATCATTTACAGAAATAAATGTTGTAATCAGAGCTAACGTAATAAGTGACGAGAGCACTAATAAAATAATTTGCATTTTTACTGACAAATTTTTCATATGTTTGAAGCCTTTTGTGAAATTTTTTCGGAGTATAATAGAATAAGTCTTAAGGTTTATTTATCGCCGCTTCTCTGTAACCTTTTCGTAATAATTACGGCTGTTTAGGTAGTTAGAATAGATAAAAACTGTAAGTTGCATAGTGTTTTCTCTCAAAATCAACGTAAATTTTAAATATGGTATAATTTCCCAAAATTGTTGAGAAAAAGAGATAAATGGACGCTGCACACTTCGATCAAATACTGGGTGACAAAAATAAACTTTTAACCCAAACATATTTTGAACTCCAACAACTTTTTGAAGAAAAATATGGACGTGATACAGTCGTTTTTATGGAGATTGGTACTTTCTTTGAAGTGTACGAAGTAAATAACGATGAGATGCAGATCGGAAAAGCAAAAGAGATCGCAGAGCTCCTAAATATTCAACTCACCAAAAAAAATAAAAATATCGTTGAGAACTCTGAGAAAAATCCACTTTTAGCAGGAGTTCCGGCTGTCAGTTTTGAGCGCTATTTAAACCGTTTAATTCATGAGCAAAAATATACGATTATCGTCGTAAAACAAAAGGGTAACCCACCTAAAATCAGCCGTTATATCTCACAAATAATCTCACCGGGGACCAACTTCGATCATATCGTTGATAATGACGATAACTACATCGTCTCAATTTTAGTAGATAAATATAAAGAGATGTACAGTGTAGGGTACGCTGCCATCGATGTTACGACAGGCAAGACATTTCTGTATGAAACACACTCAACAAGTGAAGACCCGTTTTATGCCTTAGATGAGATCTTTAACCTTTTAAATGTTTATAGAACTAGTGAAGTGGTTGTGACACTTTTAGAGGGTGTTGAGAGTCAAAAGCATGTTATGCAGTATCTCGAAATTCCTGATCATTACCATTACTCCGTAAACAATAAACGCCTCAAGGTTGAGTATCAAAACGATCTGTTTAAAGAGGTGTACCAGATCCAGTCACTTCTCTCTCCGATCGAGCATCTTGATCTTGAACGTAACCCTATAATTACGGAGTCTTTAGCGATACTTATCGACTTTGTTATTGAGCATGACTACTACATAGTTCAAAAGATGTCTATGCCTCGCATAATTGATAATCGCCGTTTTATGTATCTTGGAAATAATGCTTTAGAGCAGATGGGGATAATCTCAAAAGATAAAAAGGAGTTCACACTTTTAAAGATGCTTGATCGAAGTTCAACTGCGATCGGACGCCGTTTATTAAAAGAGAGACTTCTAAACCCTATTATGGAAAAAGAGGAATTGGAACGCCGGTACAACCTGATCGAGCGAGTAAGTTCCCATACACGTTTTTTAGATGAGATAATGCGCGGTGTATATGACCTAGAACGTCTTGCACGCCGCTTGAATCTCGGACGTTTACATCCATTTGAGATGAATCATATCTACGATTCTATGATCAGTGTCAAAGAGTTGATGCAGTATGTAAAAAGACATAAGATCCAAAAAACTCCGTTTCATGAGAGTGAAGTGGAAGAGTTTTTACGCGATATTACAAAGACTATAGACCTTGATGTTTCACGCCGTTTTACAAATGCAACGGTGGATGAGAACTTTTTAATGGAGGGTGTTGATGAGAGCATCGATACTTTAACCAAAGAAAATTCCGTAATGATGATCGCATTTGACGATATCATGAAAAAGATTGAAACTTTACTTGAAAGTGCCAATGCTAACTCTTCAAGCAAACTGGTAACTTTGGGCTTGCTTGAGAAAGAGGGGTACTATATCTCGATCAGTAAAAACCGTTTTTCTCTGATCGAGAGTGAGTTTAAAAAAGACCCTGAGTTTAGTAAGTTCGATATAAAGAAACTGACAAACAATGTCAAGATAACTTCAAGTTTTACCGATGATCTTTCTGATCGCATTATGAAAAACCGCCGTAAAATCGTTGCACTTGTCAAAGAGAAATATGTACAGGTACAAGCGGTATTTGAGAGACGTTATGCACTTTTATTTGAGAGAGTGATTGCTTATGTGGCTGATCTAGATGTGGGGGTGAGTTCATCTAAGATAGCAAGTGACTATAACCACTCCCGTCCTATGATCGTAGATGTAAAAGATGATGAGAACTTTATGCAGATAATGCAGCTTCGCCACCCTTTGATCGAGATACAGGAACGCAGTGGATTGTATGTCCCAAACGATATAGTGATGGGAAATCGTGACTATATGGACCTGCCGCATCCAAAAACGGTTATGTTAGATGTAGCTGTACATGACGGGCATGAAATAAACGGTGTCCTTCTCTACGGAATTAACTCTAGTGGTAAAAGTTCTTTGATGAAGAGTGTAGGGATTGCAATATTAATGGCTCAAGCGGGCTTTTTTATCAGTGCTTCAGTGATGAAATTCAGCATTTTTGATTCAATCTTTACCCGTATTGTCTCAAAAGACAATCTTGCCAAAGGACTTTCAACATTTGCAGTTGAGATGCTGGAATTAAAAAACATCTTTAACCGTGCAAGTGTCCGCTCTATTGTCCTTGGAGATGAGATCAGTCATGGAACAGAGACACTCTCAGGTGTTGCAATCGTAGCGAGTGCTATTAAAAAACTCTCCGATACGCGATGTCTTTTTGTTTTTGCAACACACCTACATCAACTCTCAACAATGCCGGAGATTACAAATATCAACAATGTAGTTGATCTGCACTTAAGTGTCGAATATGATGAAGAGAGCGATAAGTTACTCTTTAACCGTGTACTGCAAGCTGGCAGCGGAAGCAGTATCTACGGTTTAGAGTTTGCAAAATCATTGCATATGGACAAAGAGTTCTTAGATATGGCAAACAACATCAGAAAAAGACTTGCAAACGACTTTGATGAGCTTGAACTTCTGGTGAAAAAGAAAAAGTCTAAGTACAACAAAGATCTTTATGTGACAAAATGTGTAATCTGTGGAGCTGTTGCAGATGACGTGCATCACATTACACATAAATCACTTGCAGATTCAGCAGGATTTATCGGCCATTTTCATAAAGATCATAAACATAATCTTATCCCTTTATGTAAAGAGCATCACAATCAGATCCATGATGGAAAAATAAAAGTAGACGGTTTTGTAATGACATCAAACGGTTTAGAACTACAATATGAAGAGCAACTCTCAAAACCTAAAATTGAAGTGGTTGTAGAGCCTGAGATAAATGTTATAGAAGAGAGTAAAGAGGGGGAAGAAGTATCTTCAAAGATACTTCTTGATGATTGGTAGAATTAAGCTAAAATAGTTTTAACACACTCGTTAATTCTTTTTCCGTCAGCTTTTCCTGCCAATTCTTTGCTTGCAGCACCCATAACTTTACCGATATCTTTCATAGACTCTGCACCTACATTTGCAATGATTATTTTAAGTGCTTCGCTTAACTCATCGTCAGTTAATTGTTTTGGTAAGTACGGTTCATAAACAGCGATCTCTTCAAGCTCTTTTTCCATTAAGTCTTCACGATCTGCTTCTTTGTATTGTGTAGCTGAATCGTTACGGCTTTTGATCTGTTTTTGAATAATTTTTATAATATCATCATCACTTAATTCTTTTCTTTCATCAACTTCAATCTGTTTAAACGCTGATGTCAAAAGACGAAGAGCATCTCTTTTTTTAACATCTTTTGCTTTCATAGCTTCTTTTAAATCTTGGTTTATTGTTTCTCTAAGTGACATAATTACTACCTTTTTTCTGGAACTAAATTTGCTAGAATTATAGCTAAATCACAATAAGTTTGGAACATTTTTATGAAAAGAACAACGTTAGCACTCTCTATATTTTTTTCTTCACTCTTTTTTAGCGGTTGTACTGCAAATCTGACAGAGCCTGAGATCGATTTTGAACCCCCGAAATATGTTGAACAGATGCCGCCAAAAGAGGATAAGCAAGATTTCGTATCAACAGGGAGTATCTTTGGGCAGGGTGATAACCCGCTTTTCTCCGATCATAAAGCGATGCATGTAAACGACATAGTTACAGTTGTGATCACAGAAACCGCACAAAGTTCATCTACAGGTTCAAAACAACTTAGTGAAACAGACTCGATGGCTTTAGGTGGAGGGACATTTGCACCCGGTGCAAATGCTAACGGAACAGTAACGGGCTTAGCGAACCGAGTGAACGGTTTGACAGACATCGGTTTTAGTGGAGGTTCTACAAGCTCTTTCCAAGGACAAGGTTCTGCAACAAAAGATGCTAGCTTTACGACTACAGTTTCTGCTAGAATAGTAAAAGTATTAAGTAACGGGAACTATTTTATCAGTGGTAAGCGTGAGATCTTAGTGGATGAACAAAAACAGATTATTCAAATCAGCGGTGTTATTCGTCCATATGATATAGATCAGACAAATACTATTAATTCAACTCAAATGAGTGATGCTAAGATTCTTTATAAAACAGAGGGGGATGTTGATCGTGCAGGTAACAGAGGATGGGGTTCTAAAATTATTCAATCGGTTTGGCCTTTTTAGTTTACTGGTAATATTTTTACCGTTTAGTCTAAATGCTCAAAGTTTTGCAGACTTTAAACGTACTCAAGTGAGTTCGTTTAAATCGTTTAAAGATGAAAAAGACAGGGAATTTAACAACTACCTAAAAGAGCAGTGGCAAGAGTATGAAGCGTTTGCATCTCTGAAACCTTACGAGAAACCTAAACCTAAGAATATAGAAGAGGTACAAGAGGTTAAAACAAAAGAGATCGGCCCGAGAATAGATATTGTGCTTGATGAAACTCCCGACCTCAATAAAACTATTGCTACTTCCCTTAAGAGTGCAAAAAAAGATTTGCAACTAAACTTTTTCGGTACTTCACTTGGATTTAACATTGATCACAATATAAAAGAGGCGCGTTTTTACCCTAAAAATCAAAACGGTATAATTAGTTTTTTTGGTGCTCTTGCTTCTAGTGATTACAATAATCTGGTACACAATATTGAAAAAGTATCTCAAGAGCTGCAGCTTAATGATTGGGGTGTTTATCAACTTATTACACAACTTTCAAAACAGATCTATACAAAGCCTGATGAGGAGAAACTCTTTAGATGGTTTCTACTAAACAAGCTCTCATATGATGTAAAAGTAGGTTTGGTTCGAAACCATGTAGTACTACTGGAAAACACTAAGCAGATTGTTTATTCGACACCGCGATATAAAATTGAAGGTGTATATTACTATGCAGTGGATCGCTACAGTAATAAAGAGAGACTCGGGCGTTTATATACGTATGAGAAAAACTATCCGGATGCAGACAAACAACTTGATTTTAGTATGAATAAAACACCTAAACTGGCAGAAAACATTAAAGATAAAACATTGTCTTTTCAAAATCAGGGTGAAACGATAAGCGTAGATCTGAAGATAAATAAAAACCTGATCGATTTTATGGCTACATATCCTCAAGTAGATTATGATGTTTATTTTAACGCTGCACTTGATAATACACTTTATAATGAATTGGCTCAAGAACTTAGAAAAAAAATCAATGGGAAAAAAGCCTCTTACGGATTGAATTTTGTACTCCATTTTGTTCAAAAATCGTTTCAATATCAACGGGATGATGAACAGTTTGGAAAAGATAAAGTGATGTTTGCAGAGGAGACGCTTTTTTATGACCGTTCAGACTGTGAGGACAGAGCTATACTCTATGCTAAACTGGTGAAAAAGTTGTTTAACTACAGTGTAGTAGGCGTGAAATATAAAGATCATATGAGTACTGCTTTAGCGGTTCCTATAAACGGTGACAGTGTAAAAGTAGGCTCAAAAAGATATGTTGTAGCAGATCCTACTTACATTAATGCAAATATGGGAAACAGTATGCCAAAATATAAAAATATTCAACCGGAATCTTTTATAAGGCTCAAATAGTATGAAAAAAAATATCAGCAAAAGGGGTCATGTGCATAATCAAATCAGGAAACATTCAACAGAACTCTTAGAACTATTAACATTGCACTTACCCGATATGTTATGGATTAAAGATAATGACGGTAAATATATTTATGCGAATAAAGCGATTTGTGACGGATTGCTTATGGCTGAAAGTACTGATGAGGTAGTTGGAAAAGATGATGTGTTTTTTGCACTTAGAGAGCGTGAAAAACATAAAGAGAATCCAGAGTGGCACACTTTCGGAGAACTCTGCTTTAACAGTGATCTAATTGTAATTGAAAACAATAAACCTATGCGTTTTGAAGAGTATGGAAACGTAAAAGGGGAGATGCTCTACCTTGAAGTATTTAAGGCTCCTTTTTATGACAGGTACGGGAATATTATAGGGACTGTCGGTGCGGGGCGTGATATTACTGAATTGAAAAAAACGCAAAAAAGTCTTGAAGAGAACTTGCAACTCTTAGAGCAACAGAGAAAAGAGCTTGAGCTTTTTAATGAAAAGCTTGAAGAGAGAGTACAGTATGAGGTGAAAAAACAGCAGAATCAAGAGAAGATGATGTTGCATCAATCACGTCAGGCAGCAATGGGTGAGATGCTTGAATCTATCGCACACCAATGGAGACAACCTCTTAACATAATGGGACTTGCAATCGCAAATATCGAAACACAACTTGCCGTAAGTGACATAGATAAAGATGAACTTTCACAAAAGCTAGAAGCGATCGCATACAACATTAGCTACCTCTCCGATACAATCGATGATTTTAGAAACTTTTTAAATCCTGCGGCCGATGATTATGAGATATATTTTATCCCTAACAAAAGTATTGTAGAGATCTTAAGAATTTTAGAGGCACAATTAAAAAACAGTAATATTAAAGTAGAGACAAATTTCACAGACCAAGAGTTTTACTTTAAAGGTGTTGAAAATGAATTCAAACAGATCCTTTTTATTCTTTTAAACAATTCTATCGATGCTATAAAAAAATCTATGGCAGATAAGAGAATAAAGGAAGGACTGATATCTATCTCTTTAGAGGATGAAGAGAACTTCGGAAAAGTAAAAGTAAAAGATAACGGTGGTGGAATCGATAAAGATATACAAGAGAAGATCTTTGAGCCGTACTTCACTACAAAACATAAATCTTCGGGAACGGGAATAGGGCTCTATATTGCAAAAAACATTATAGAAGCAAGGATGCACGGGCATATTAAATTTTCCCCTATAGATAGTGGGAGTTGTTTTTGTATAGAGTTACCGATTCATAAAATATAAAAATATTTTTTGCTATGATACAAGGATGAAATTAGAACTTGAAAATAAACAGTGTGATTGCTATATAGATAAACTTACAGGTCTGCATAATAGATTGGCTTTGTTGGAATATATCAAAACAAATAAAACATACACACTCTTTATTTTAGATATCGATAACTTTTCAAATATTAATAGTACATATGGGTATTTGATTGGTGATGAAGTTCTTGTAAATATAACGAGCTATTTGAAAAAGTTGAAACCGCCACATGGTGAGATTTTTCGATTTGACGGTGATAAATTTGTTTTTTTAACAAATAAGACACTACTCAAAATTGAGATGGAAGATCTCGCACAGTCAGTTATCTCATTTTTTAATGAGATAGAGGTATATATAGATGAAGATGTTGCTATAAAAGTATTTTTTAGCATAGGTATCTATACCGGACACGGCTTTAATCTCTTAAACTATGCAAACCTTGCACTTAATGATGCTCGAAGATACAAAAAAAACTCCTACAAACTATTTGACATCAACTCCACCTATATAAAAAATCAATTACAAAATATCGATTGGGTAAGTCATATACGTAAATACATAGAGGATGAAAGGTTTGTGCTTTTCTATCAACCGATTTATGATCATAAACTCAACAAAGTTACTAAATATGAGTCTCTTATCAGGATCGCATACGGGGATTCATTTATCACTCCTGACAATTTTTTAGATGCTTGTAAACTTACGGGTATATTAGAACTTGTTACACGTTTTGTGATTACAACATCTTTTAAAAAGTTTTCTCAAACAGAGTATTCATTCTCGATCAATATTACATCAGACGACATTAATTTAGGGTATTTAGAAAAGCTGTTGCTAAAACGTTGTGAACAGTATAATATTGAGCCTTCGAGAGTTATTTTAGAGATTTTAGAAGATATTACTACATTAACAGAGCCGCATATGCTTCAACAGATCAACTCTTTAAGAGCAAAAGGGTTTAAAATAGCACTGGATGACTTTGGAGTTGAAAACTCAAACTTTGCAAGGCTTGTTGATTTTCATCCTGATTATATTAAGATAGACGGTATCTTTATTAAAGATTTGGTTGAAAACAAAAAAAGTCAGATAGTTGTACAAACTATTGTTGATTTTTGTAAGTTATGCAATATAGAAGTAATAGCTGAATATGTACACAGTGAAGCAGTGATGGAAAAGGTTAAAGAGTACGAAATAGAGTTCTCACAAGGTTATTTCATAGGGGAGCCAAAACAAGAGCTTTAAGGCTCTTGTTTTAGTAGTTGATCGCAACTTTATATGTTGGATCATCCTCTTCGTAAGTACAGTGCGGTCCCGCTTTTTTAAGGATCTTTTTACAGTCTGCACTCAGATGTCGAAGGAGTAAATTTTTTCCTGCATCTTCATATTTTTTTACAATACTGTCAATTGCTTCAACACCTGAAAAGTCAAGTACACGAGCATTTTTAAAATCAATTACAACTTTTGGAGGATCCTGATCGATTGTAAAGTTATCTGAGAATGTTGTAGCACTACCAAAAAACAGAGGTCCCTCTAAAGAGTATACTTTTGTACCATCCTCTTCAAAAGTTGTTTTAGCCCAGATGCGAGCATGTTTCCATGCAAATACAAGTGCAGAGATGATAACACCTGCAATTACCGCTACTGCTAAATCTTCAACAACAGTGATAACCGTTACGGCTACCATCACTAAGAGATCCTCTTTTGGCATATGTTTAAAGTGTGAGAAACTCGACCACTCAAACGTTCCGATACTCACCATAAACATAATACCTACAAGTACACCAACTGGAATAACATTAAGCACATCAGTCAAAGATATTACGAGTACTAAAAGACCAACTGCTGCCGTAAATGAAGAAAGACGTCCAAGTCCTCCGGAAGTGTAGTTAATGATAGATTGTCCGATCATAGCACAACCTGCCATACCGCCGAAAAATCCACATGCCATGTTTCCCGTTCCAAGTGCTATACACTCTTGGTTTCCACTACCGCGTTCACCACTCATCTCATCAAGAACCGCTAAAGTTAAAAGAGACTCGATTAAACCTACAAGTGCCATAATAATTGCATATGGAAGAACCATAATAATAGCATCTAAACTAAAAAGAGTATCTGGAATGATAAGATGAGGCAGTTGTCCTTGAAACTCTGAAAGATTTGCGAGATTACCCACTGTTAAAGTGTCTATTTGAGCAAAGTATACAACAAGCGTTAGTGCTACAATTGCAATAAGTCCCGAAGGGATCGCTTTTGTGTATTTTGGCAAGATATACATTATGAGCATTGTAGTAAAGACTATAGCGTACATCGCCGTCCCCTGACCGTCAAAAAACTTAAACTGAGCCATTGCAATTACAATAGCTAAACCGTTAACAAAACCGTATAGTGCCGGTTGTGGAACAAGACGGATAAACTTTCCTAATTTAAATACACCTACTAAAACTTGGATCAGACCTGCAAGAATGGTTGCTAAGAGGACATAGTTGAGCATCTGCATATAGAGTTCGTCTCCACTGACTCCTAGACCTTTAAGCATAGAGTTTGCTTCTAGAACCAAACCTATAATTACAACGGCAACACTTCCCGTCGCACCGCTAATCATACCCGGTTTTCCACCTATTACGGCAGTAATAAGTCCTAAGATAAATGCCGTATATAAACCAACGATAGGGCTTACTTCTGCAATAAAACTAAAAGCGATAGCTTCTGGAACGAGTGCTACAGCTACTACTAAACCGGAGAGGATGTCATTTTTGATGTTGTGTGATGTGTATTTTCTTATGTCGAACAAGGGCTTCCCTACAAAATTTGAAGTATGAAATTATAGCAAATTTACCCTTGAAAAATTACAAAACGGTTTTTGCCGCTGTTTTTAGCTTCATACATAGCAGTATCGGCATCTTTTATAATTTGATCCTCATTATCGAGATCGTCAAGTGGGAAAAATCTCACACCTACACTTAAACCTATTCTCATAGTATTAGACTCTATCACAATCTCATGATTGAGTTGGGTTAATATCTTGTTCGTGACTTTCTCTACAACTGCAATAATATCTTGATGACTGCTATCTATGTCTAGTAATACGATTGCAAACTCATCTCCGCTGATTCTTGCAACGATATCGCACTCTCTTATGTAGCTCTGGATAGATGTCGCTACGTGTTGGAGGAGTTTATCTCCTATGTGGTGTCCATATGTGTCATTCACATATTTAAAGTTATCAAGGTCTAGAAATAAAAATGCATTTTTAAAGCCATGTCGTTTTGACCTGTTGATCTCTTCTCGCATCCTTTTGAGTAGATGTTTTCTGTTTATCAACTCTGTTAAAGAATCATGACTGGCTTGATAAAGTGCTTCTTGTTGTGCTTTTCGTAACTCTGTTATATCAAAAAGATGCCCAATATAGTTTTTTACTTCACCCGTTTTGTCTCTAATTGAGGAGATAGATAAACGTTGTGTATAGATTGAACCGTCTTTTTTCTTATTGAGAACCTCTCCACTCCAAGAACCGGTTTTTTCCAAACTGCCCCACATCGCTTTATATAAAGATATTGGATTTTTACCAGATTTTAAAATACTTGTTTTTTGGCCAATAGCCTCTTCGGCAGAGTAGCCCGTAATTCTCTCGAACCCTTTATTTACTTTAATAATTTTTGTCTCTTTGTCTGTTATAACTATCCCTTCATAAGAATCGAGTGCACGGGATGAGAGTTCTAAATCTACTGTGTCTTCCTCATGTTTTTGGAACAGTTTATGAATAACATAAATAAAGTAGAATGCAGAGAAAATTGAGATAAACCAAAGGAGCATAGCTATATTAAGATTACGTAGTGTGTCATCATAATGTTCACGTAAGTTGGTACTAAAATGGTTTAAAATCTCTTTTGACACTTGATTGTATCCATTGATGCTGTTTGTAGTGATTGTAAACCACTGTTGTGCATCCTCTTTAGTGAGTTTATCTTTTTGATAAAGGTCTCGATACCTTTGCAGCTCTTCCAGGTTTTGTTTGTCGATAGATTTTTTATAGCGCCCCAAAGAGGTACTGTTTGAATATAAACGAAGGTTTTCTATTTTGTTAGTTTGGTCTTGTTGCAAGTAAGAGAGTTGGTTTTTACAAATAGGTTCCAATTTTCCGGAGGTAAGGTCATTGTATATACAGGCACGCTCTAAACCGGCACTCTCTTTGAGCAGTTCCAAGTTTATGAGAAACTGAGCATCATATCTGTTTTTATCGAGTTTTGGTATGAGATATTTTGCCATATTTATCATATCGTTATTGATATGGGTATAAAAATTGAGTGTTTTGTCAAATGAGATTTTTTGTTCAAGTACCTCTTTTCTAACGCTGTTGATTTGATGAAAATCTAGATGAAGATGATAGTTGAATTTTTCTAAAGCTGTTATTGCTTTATCACTTTCTTGATGAGCATCTAATAGCGTTTGTTTAAGTTTTTGAGGATTTTTAGATTGAATAAAGCCAACGGAAAGGCCTCTTTCTATTTGAAGATTGTGTACAACATCTATAAGTTTATGTACTAGCAAAATGTTTTGTTTTTGGTATTTTATAGCTTCAATGTTTGTATTTGAGAGGTTTAAATAAAAGTACGTAAAATATACTATGGAGATAGCAGGAATTAGGAAAATAATGAAAATTTTAAACTTAAAAGTTTTAATATCTAGCATCATGCTAGATATTATATCATAAAAAAACAATATCTCCCAAAATGTATTTTGGAGTTATTGTAATGATTGTAATTGCTCTGTTACTTTTGCTTTTTTATCTTCTGCTTCCGCAAGTGCTTCACGGTTTTTCGCCAGTACGTCTTCAGGTGCATTTGCAACAAAACGCTCATTGTTTAACATACCGCTAAGTTTACCAATCTCTTTATCAAGTTTTTCAGCTTGTTTAGTAAGTTTGTTGATAATAGGCGTTAGATCGATGCTGTCAGTTGGAATAAATGTCTCACATTTGTCAGAGATATCACTTACACCGTTTTCAATTTTTACATCAGTAAACTCAACAGTTTCAACTTTTGCTAACTTAGCGATAAACGGTAACATCAGAGCTTTGTCTTCATCACTGATAGCGTCAACTTTAACGTAAGCTTTTTCAATTTTTTGGTTTGCCATATCTACTAAAACTTTCGCACGGCGGATAGATACAATAGCATCCATAATGATTGCAAATGTTTCTTCCTCTTTACGTTGTTTCGTTTTAAACGGGTACTTTTTGATCATAATAGAATCAGAATCTTCTAAAGTAGTACCGCTGAGTTGATGGTAAAGATGCTCAGTGATGAAAGGCATAAACGGATGTAACAACTTCATAGCCTCTTTAAAGATAGCACCAAGCTCTACGATCGAAGATTTGTCCGCTTTACTTAGCTCAATACCCCAGTCACAGAACTCATTCCAGATAAATCTGTAAAGTGTTGTTGCCGCATCGTTGAACTTGTACTCATCTAACTGTGCACGAACCTCTTTTGTCGCTTGGTTTAGGCGTGAAGTCATATATTTTCCAAGTGGAGTTTCTATACAAAACCCACCCATATCAGGGAAAGTGTCTACATTCATCTGTAAGAACTTCGTAGCGTTGTACAGTTTGTTCGTGAAGTTACGGTTAAGTTCAAGTTTCTCTTCACTCATACGGATATCACGCCCTTGAGCAGCTGAGATAGCAAGTGTAAAGCGTAAAACGTCTGCCGAGTATTTGTTTACCATATCAAGAGGATCGATTACGTTTCCTTTTGATTTTGACATTTTTTGTCCATTTTCATCACGAACAAGTGCATGAAGATAGATATCTTTAAACGGTAGTTCACCCATAAAGTTTTCACCCATCATCATCATTCTCGCTACCCAGAAGAAAAGGATGTCAAAGCCTGTAATAAGGAGTGCATTTGGATAGAACTCTTTTAAATCGTCCGATTTGAAAAGTTTGTCCATCTCAGCGTCACCGTTCCCCCAACCTAAAGTTGAAAAAGGCCATAATGCAGAAGAGAACCATGTATCTAGAACATCAGGATCTTGAGTGATCTTTTTAGATGCACATTTTGGACAAGCTGATGGATGTTCCTCTTGGCTTGCAAATTCATGATCACACTCATCACAGTAAAATACAGGAATCTGATGTCCCCACCAAAGCTGACGAGAGATACACCAGTCACGAAGATCACCCATCCAAGAGTTGTACGAGTTGATCCAGTGCGGCGGGAAGAATTTTGCTTCACCCTCATTTGTCTTTTTAATAGACTCGGCAGCTACCTCTTTACGAACAAACCATTGTTTTGAGATATACGGTTCAACCACGTTTTTACATCTGTAACAGTGTCCAACCTGGTGTTTATGATCCTCTATCTTGATGATAAAACCTTCCTCTTCAAGACGTTTTACGATCACGTCACGAGATTCAAGACGCTCTAAACCTTGGAACTCTCCCGCATACTCGTTTAAAATACCTTTTTCGTCAAACACCGTAATGAATTCTAAGTCGTGACGTTTTCCAACTTCGTAGTCGTTTTGGTCATGTGCAGGTGTAACTTTTACCACACCCGTTCCAAATTCCATATCAACATGCTCATCAGCGATGATAGCAACTTCACGATCAAGTAATGGAAGTTTTACTTTTTTACCGATTAGGTCTTTGTAACGCTCATCTTCAGGGTGTACCATAACTGCAGTATCCCCGAAGTATGTTTCAGGACGAGTTGTTGCCACTTCAACAAATCCACTTCCATCTGCAAACGGGTATTTGATGTGGTAAAACTTACCGTCGTGATCTTCGTATTCAACCTCGATATCAGAAAGTGCACCGTCGTGTGTACACCAGTTAACCATATAGTTTCCACGAACGATAAGCCCTTGGTTGTAAAGGTGAACAAATGCCTCTTTTACAGATTTTTGCAGACCGTCATCCATTGTAAAACGCTCACGTTTCCATGCAGGAGATACACCCATCTTACGAAGCTGAGTCGTCATGATTCCGGCAGATTCCTCTTTCCATTTCCAAGCACGCTCTAAGAATGCTTCACGACCTATCTCTTCTTTTGTAGTACCTTCAGCTAATAGTTGTTTCTCTACAACGTTTTGTGTAGCGATTCCGGCATGGTCAGTTCCCGGCTGCCAAAGAGTTTTATGTCCATCCATACGTTTATAACGAGTGATGATATCTTGAAGTGTAAAAGTTAAAGCGTGACCGATATGAAGACGCCCCGTGACGTTTGGAGGTGGCATCATGATAGCAAATGTTTTGCCGTCTTCTTGGATCTCTTTGTTTCCATCTATCTCAAAGTATCCGCGATCTTCCCACGTTTTGTAGTATTTGTTTTCAATCTCTTGAGGATTATACTTATTGTCTGACATCTTCTAACCTTAAAATTGTTTAATAAATTGCGCGATTATATCTAAAATGTGGTGAGGGTTTGCTTATAGCTTTTAAATTGAACACCGTCAAATCAAAAGAGTTTTTTTAACATCGAAAATAAAAGGGCTTGAATTTGCTACGTAGAGGAAAATTTGGCTATAATTGAACTCACTAAGGATATAAAAAATTATGATATTACAAAACAAAAATTTATACAATCAGATCTTATGTTCAAATATGAAATTTAGTGAATATTCATCCGATTTGAGAAAAATAGTCCTCATCAATATTTTACTTATTATCAGTGGAACCATCCTTTTACTATTTGCAATATACAACTTTTTTATTCATAGTGATAATGCCCTGTTTATCATAGACTTCACGGCATTTTTAGTCACTATATTTATTTTTTACGATCTTAGAAAATCTCAAAATGTCAAAAGAGCCTCCATAATCACAACCGGCTCGATTTTTATAATGATGTTAGCAATTGTATATTTTGGAAAAGGGCACGATTTTACTTTGGTATGGACAGTGTTTTTCCCGATGTTTGCAATTTTTATCAATGGTACAAAAAAAGGGTTGTTGGTTACATTACTGTTTTATGCTTTAGTCTTTTCTCTGAGCTATCAGGGAATTGATAAATGGCAGGGCGGTATGTGGAATGAGGCAAGTTATGCCCGTTTTATAGTAGCGAGCATAGGGATAAGTATTATAGTTTATTTTTTTGAATTGAGTTTCGATAAAGCGTATGAGACGTTGGAGGATATACGAAAAAAAGAGAAACAGTATATTCAAACTCTTGAGCAGTGCTCGATTACCGATCCTTTAACGAGGGTATACAACAGAAGACACCTTACAGTGCAATTCGATAAGCTCTTTGAAAAAGCGAAAAAACACAACAGTTATTTTGCTCTTTATATATTTGATGTAGATTTTTTTAAACAATATAACGATACATTCGGTCATATAGCGGGTGATAACGCTTTACAAAAAGTGACGCAAACGTTAACAAAAGAGGTATTTAAAAGAGATGTCGATCACCTTTTTAGACTCGGTGGAGAAGAGTTTTGTGGCTTGATTATAGCAGATGAACTTCAAAAGGTAGAATTTATCTTAGAAAAAGCAAGAACTACAATAGAGTCGCTTGGATTAGAGCATCCGAAAAATCCTCACAAAGTTTTAACAGCTTCATTTGGGGTGTGTGTTATCCATAATTTTGAAGAGAAAGATTTTGATAAGATGTATAAAATTGCAGACGATACCTTATATGATGCAAAAAATAAAGGGCGAAACTGCATAGTGGGAGCAGATAAAATTAGCACACTTTAAAAGTTAACGGGTATAATGCCGAAATGCCTTTATCTAGACTAAACGAACAGCAATATGAAGCTGCAACATCTCAACATTCCAAAAATCTTATTATCGCTTCAGCAGGAACGGGAAAAACTTCTACAATTGTAGGTAGAATTGCCCACCTTTTAAACAGCGGTGTAGAGCCTAATGAGATTTTACTCCTAACTTTTACCAATAAAGCAGCAGCTGAGATGGTAAGCCGTGTTGCCGAATTTTTTGGAACTGGGGTTGCCTCAAAAATAGATGCAGGGACGTTTCATGCTGTTAGTTACAGATGGTTAAAGAAAAAAGATAAACGTGTTGTTTTAAAACAGCAACGTGAGTTAAAGACACTGTTTCGCTCCGTATTTGAAAAACGTTCATTTGGGCATATTGATGCTGACGTACAGGCGTACGGCGGGAACTATCTGTATGATCTTTACTCTTTTTATCAAAATACGGAACTCTCTAACAATTTTGAGAACTGGATAAAAAACAACTATCCTGAACATGAACTATTTGCCATGATCTATGCCGATGTAGTTGATGAGTTTGAAAAACTCAAACGTGAATACGGTTTTTTAAACTTTAACGATCTGCTTTTAGATTTTCGTGCAATGTGTAAAGAGCATCATCTAGGATATAAAGAGGTTCTTGTTGATGAATATCAAGATACAAATGCACTTCAAGGGACTTTGATAGATGCAATGAATCCACCTTCACTTTTTTGTGTGGGGGATTATGATCAAAGTATCTATGCCTTTAACGGAGCCGATATTACGATTATCGGTTCATTTACAAAAAAATATCCCGATGCAGTTGTACATACACTGACAAAAAACTACCGATCAACCGTGCCGATTTTATCTTTGGCGAATAAGGTGATCGAGCATAATGAGAGGATATATCCGAAAAAACTCGAAGTTACCCGTAGGGACGTAGATACACCTCCGAAACTTTTAGCATACGATGAGTTGTTTGACCAGTATCACGGTGTAGCAGATATGATCTCCAAAACACAGACACCCCGTGAAGATATAGCAGTTATTTTTAGAAACAACTCTTCAGCCGACGGGATAGAAGTGGCACTCCGTGAACTTGATATCCCTTGTAAACGTAAAGGTGGAACCAGCTTTTTTGACTCCCGTGAGGTAAAAGCTGTACTTGATCTTTATACACTTCTTGTAAACGAATCGGATATGATGGCTTTTATCCATATATTTGAATTTGCCCGCGGGATCGGAAGTGCGATGGCAAAAGAGATCTATATAGCGCTAAAGAACTTAGGGCAGGGGAGTATGTTTTACGGTCTCTACGCTCCCGATGAGTCTATGACAAATCCGTTTGAAAAAAGAAAACTCAATCATCAACTCGGACTCTTTGACGACTTTTTGGAACTTGGAGCTGTAGGGAAATATGCGAAGCTCGGATTTGAAGCGAAGTTTATGAAAAATCCCGTACTTAAACACCCTAAACTCACAAAAGAGTCGGCAACGTTTTTACATAACTTCTATCTGTTGTTTCGTGATCTAAAAGGTATAAAACAGCCTAAAACGATAGTTCGTAAAATAGCAGCTTCGGAGTTTTTCAAGTATATTGCCGATCTGTTATCTACTAAGCGTGCAACTCTTAAAGACGGCAATATTGACGAGAAACAAAAACAGGAATCGCTCATTAGAATAGAGAGAAAAATGAAACTGCTGCAAGAGCTCTCTCACCCGTACAATGAACATGAACGTTTTTTAAATGCTATGATACTCGGCTCATCTGACCTTTCTCAAGGTGAGGGTGTTAACCTTTTAAGTGTACACGCTTCAAAAGGTTTGGAGTATAAAGAGGTGTACGTAGTTGACCTTATGGATGGACGTTTCCCAAATAGAAAACTGATGGTACGAGGCGGGAGTCTGGATGAGGAGAGACGTTTGTTTTATGTGGCGGTAACACGTGCAAAAGATGTCCTTTATCTTAGTTTCGCAAAATACGACAAGATCAAAAAACAAAATTTCTTACCGTCGCAGTTTGTATATGAAGCGGGACTTGTACCTAAAGATGAAGGGTATCGTGAGATGGTGCAAAAAGAGATGGATAAAGAGGAGGATTAGCGCTGTGCTAATCTCATCTTTCTTACCTCTAAAAAGTAGCTGTGCCCCAGGTAGATTACATAAAATACCGTAGCAAAAAAGATCACAAACGGTATGAGTGAGATAAGGTAGAGTATAAGTGTTTTTAACCTTATCGTCCCTCCATAAAAAAGTTTCATCTTAATCGCTTCCTCTTTTGTACAGATGTTTGAAGATACATCATATGTGATCATCTTATGGAAAAAGTAATACAGCGGAAAATTAAACGCGATGATGTTAAGTACCGGGATAAAATACAAAGGGATACATACGACAAAAAGTATGAGCATAATAAGAACCCATTTTATCGTTAAAAAGATCCCCTCTAAAAGATTAGAATGGCCAATCATTGCAACATCTTGGTAGTGTCTTTTGTGTAGCTCTTTTAAGATCATATGGGTCATAAAACCGATAACGATAAGTGCTACAAAGATAGAAAAATAAAGCATTAAGATAGAGCCTATCGTATAAACTAGAAACGTAGCTATCCATGATGTGATGGCACTGCTCATTAAAAATTTAATGATAGCGGTGTTTTCCAGTGTCGCGGTGAAACTATCCGTATGGGGTACTCCGTTTTGAATAGTTGTCTGGGTTGATTCTACATGCATAGTTGAATCAAGCTGATCAAGTCCGATCCCTGCCAGTACAAAAAATAAAATATATAAAACTAACATACTCACTACAAAAGGGAGTATAGAATATTTAATCATCTTTGATGTAAAAAGATCCTTTATACTCAGCGTTAATATACCTGTTTCATTATCCATGTTTACTCCAAATTTTTTGATTTAATTTTAACTCTTCAACGATCCCGATCGAGAGGTGTAGGGTCTTAATATACTCCATCGCTATTTTATACTCTAAAAGTGAGTTAAATATAGAGGGTTCAAAAAGATCCTTATTGTACTCGATTGCCATATAGATATTTCTTCCTCGAAAAGAGACATAAACGGGATGTCCCGAATGTTTTCTGTAGTGTAAGATCTTCTCCATTAACGTATGGGTAAGTATATATCTCGCTTCAATCTGATCGCTTCCATACACGACAAACTCTTTTTCAAATTCAGGAGAATCCATCTTGACTAGGTCTCCGCTTCTCGAGAAGTTATTTGCCTGTAAAAATGAGCCGATAAGATCACCAAATGTACTTTGTGCAGTATCGGGAAGTACGACTGTTTTCCCTTTAAAGTTCTTGTGAAAATCACTGATGATAAACAAACCTTTAAAGATTGTCGAGTAAGAGCGTCTTCCTTTGGAATCACGATGCTCTTTTTCGGCATGAAGATCGGAAAATGTCAGATCAACACCGTCTATCTTACCTTTAACAAGATCGTTTCCTGAATAACGATCGGGAGAGGGGAACAAATAAGAGCGATTAAAATATTCAACATCTACATGAAGGTCAGGGATGTAATGAAAAGAGCTGTCTATCTCTTCAATAAGCGGTCTGATCACTTTCTCTTTAAATTCATCTCTATAATCAGATATAAGAAATCTATAGAGTATCCCGCCGAGTGCTACATACCCAACAAGGCTAAATACAATAAATTCGATATTCATGTAGTCTAAAAGAGAGAAAAAGAGTAGTGCTGCAATAAGGGTATAGATAATTCCTATAGTAATGACACGTTTTTTTACTCTTTCTCTATTTTTATCAAGTTCTTCTAAAACAGGATGGAGTTTTTTATAATAAAAATCTGTTAACTCACTGATACTTTTCATATTTATGAATTAAACAGCTCTTTTACATTTACGTTTTGTCTTTGAGTATCGGGAATCTCAAACACCTCTTTTCTTGTATAACTCATTGCACTCGCCATAAAGTTAGTAGGGATCATCTCTATGGCATTGTTATAGTCAGTCACTGCCTGGTTATAAGCACGACGAGCTGCCGAGATCTGCTCTTCCACCTCATTTAAACTTCTTTGGAGGTGCATTACATTTTCATTTGCTTTTAATTCTGGATAGTTTTCAACTGCTACCATAATAGAGCCGAGTGCAGATGTAACTTTTGCATCAAGGTGGATCTTCTCTTCATCCGAGATATTTGGTTTATTCGCTTCGGCACGCAGTTTTGTGACTTCTTGGAGGATTGACTTTTCATGTTCCATATATTTACCAACAGAGGCAACAAGGTTTGGGATGAGGTCATAACGTTTTTTGAGTTGTGTATCTATACTTGCAAAGATATTTTCAACTTGATTCTTCTTTGAAACAAGAGAGTTGTACATAAGTACTAAAATGATCCCTATAACTATCGCAATAATAAGTGGAGTTGACATATCAAGTCCTTTAGAAGTTTTAAATCATTATATCTAATTTTTTATAATATGTTGCGCAGCCGTGTAAGCACTACTCCATGCAAAGGCGAAGTTGTATCCGCCGCGGCGCCCTACAACGTCTAGAACCTCTCCGATAAAGTAGATGTTATTCTCCTTTTTAGATTGGAATGTTTTTTCATCGATCTCTGAAGTGTCAATTCCGCCGCCGCTTACTTCGGCATGACGGAAACCGTGTGTATCGCTCACTTCAAATTTCCAGTTAAGAATCTGGTTGGCTATTTTTTTTGAGAGTTTTGTATCTATGTCAGTAGTTTGCGGTTCAATATGAAGGGATTCGAGTACACCGCTTACAATCTTTGTCGGTAATAATCCCAAGAGAATGTCGAAGATACAAAACTCCGGATTTATTTTTGCAACTTTTTGGATATGGTTTGAGAGTTTTTGTGCATTAAAAGTAGGGAGTAGGTTGACCGCTATATCTACAGCCTGATAGTTTAAAAGTGATTCACTTGCAAGTTGCGAGATATCGAGTATTGCGAATCCGGAAACTCCATAGTTTGTAAAAAGTATATCTCCGGTAATCGTATTCTCTTTGACACCGTTGATGTAGAGTGAAACTTCACCGTCAACTTTAGCCCCGGCCATCTTTTTTGCCAGCTTGGAGTCCAGTTCAAGTTGTACCAAAGAGGGGTAGGTTGGGATGATGTTATGTCCCAACTCTTTAGCAAAAGTATACCCGTCATCACATCCGCCTAGATGTGACGCCGCTTCACTTCCAGTTGCTACAACCACTGCATCGTATTTCTCTGTGAGTTTTCTAAGAGAGTATATCTTAGTCTCTGTAATTATTTTTACTCCAAGATTTTGAGCAGTTTGAATAAATGTATTGGCAACTGATTTTGCTTCATTACTCAGCGGATACGCACGTCCGTCTTCTAAAACATTAAGAAGCAGTCCAAGAGAGTTTACAGTTTTCTCAAAACTCTCAAAGCCGAAGTTTTTAAGTGCATACTCAACAAATGTAGGGTTTTGAGAAAAAAAGTCTGTCGTTTTTAGAGAATTGTTTGAGATGTTACAGCGACCGTTTCCCGATACAAGTATCTTTTTGGCAGGTTTTGTATTTTGTTCAAAGAGATCTACAGTTACACCGTTTTTTGCACACTCAATCGCACAAAAAAGTCCCGATGCCCCGGCTCCGATGATCGCTATCTTTTTCATCTAAAGAGTTACTATTTTTGCTCCAAAGCCACCCATATGTGCTGGAGCATCCTCAAACTTTTTCACTCTTGGATGGTGTTTTAAAAACTCTTTGACGGCATGTGAAAGTTTTCCCGTTCCGATTCCGTGATATACTATCACTTCATCCCAGCCATTAACCAGTGCATCGTTTAAAAACTTGTCCAATACTTCACACGCTTCATCTCCGCGCATACCGTGAAGGTCACACTTTAGACCCGCTTTTTTCTCAACATTGACACGTACATCCGTCTTTGGTTTTTGTTTTACGATCTTGGTAGGTTTTAAGTGTTTTGTTTTAACACGTACTTTCATACCGTTAATGTCGATCGTAGCATCAGATTTCCCTTTCATAGAGACTATCACACCGCTTTGAGAGTGGTATTTTACTTCATCACCAACTTTAAACTCTATATCTCGAGGGATCTCCGCTTTTTGTTCACGTGGCAGTTTTTTATTTGCTTTGTTCATCGCACGGTGAATCTCTTTTATATCTCCGCCACGAGCCGCTTTTTTAGCTTCGTTGATCGCCTCTTCATAGCTCTGCTTTAAGAGTGATTCTTGTTTTTGAAGCTCAAGGTTGAGAGCTTCTCTTTGATCTTTTAAAGCCTGCTCTTTCTTTTTGAGCTCTTCAAGCTTTTCATCCACCTCTTTGTGTTTTTGTTTAAGCTCGCGTTCTAACTCCGAACCGCGTTCGATTAAAAGTGAAAGTTTCTCAGAGTTGTCTCCGTAAACTTTTTTTGCCTCACCAACTAAACTGGTCGCTATCCCGTAACGGCTTGCAGTTTCAAAAGCGTAACTTTTCCCGATGATACCTTGCATGAACTCATATGTCGGTCTGCGCTGATCTTCATCGTAAATAGCAGCAAGTAGTTCCACATCGTCACGATCGGCCATTAGTGCGGCAAGACGTTTATGGTGAGTCGTAACTACAACCTTTTGCCCTTTTTTGATCAGATCGTCAAGTATCACTTTAAACAGAGCTGCTGCTTCATCACTATCTGTTCCAAGCTCGATCTCATCGACACCGATAAGGGCTTGTTTTTTTGTAAAGATTTGTGAGAACTGCTGCATACGACCGGCAAATGTAGAGATGTCATTTTTTACGTTTTGCGGATCATCTATGATCGCTTCGAGATCTTTAAAGTTTCCTATCTCACTCTTTGTTTCATTGAGTTTCATAGGGATGATATATTTTGCCATAAACGCCGATGCGAGTATCGATTTTAAAAGCATAGTTTTACCGCCGGCATTTACCCCGGTAATCATAAGAATGTTTTTAGAGAAATCCACATTGATAGGTTTTGCGTGTTGCAGAGCCGGATGGATAAAATCTTTTAAAACAATATTTTTATGGTTTTTGCTTTTAATGATCTGAAGATCTTTACTTCTTGCAAATAAAACACGCGCTTGATAGTTGTCGAACTTTGAGAACTCTTTGTCTATATAGTTTATAAACGGCAAAAGTTCTGCAAGTTTTTGTGAAAACTCTTTTGCATAAGCATAAAAAAGAGCTTCACGCTCTTGTTCTATATATCTGATCTTCTCTTTCGTTTTTAAGATGACATCAGGTGCTACATAAAAAAATCCACCGGTACTGCGTCCGATAACTGCACCTTTTAGTACATGGTTAAAGCCACCGCGAACAAGTAAACACTCCTCATTGTTGATGAAGTGTACCTGTGTATCTACAAGATAGCCTGCAATTTTAGAACTGCCCATTAAACGTTTGAGTGATGAGCTGATCTCATTTTTATGCTCTTTGATCCTCTGGCTTAGTCCAAAAAGTGTTTCGTCAAGATTTTCTTCAAAGCGTCCTTGGATGTCAAAGTATTTTTCAACCTCTAAAAACTTTTCCGGTATTTCGATCTTCTCGAGCCATTCTCCGATGATACAATCTAGGTTTTTATTGCGAAAGTAACGGAAGTAACGGACAACTTTAACAAGTTCGAAAATCTGTTCAAAATTCAGTACACCGTGTTTTTTAAGATGGTTTTTGATCGAGAAAAAATCTATCACTTTTGGAGGGGCATTAAACTCTATTTTGTCAAGTGCCTTAATGTAGCGGTAGTGGAGTTCTTGATCACCCTCTATATATAAAGAGTCTTCTCTTGAGAAAAAACTCTTAAACTGTGAAATGTGTGAGTCGAGGTCTAGTTGTGTCAGTAGTTTGTCTATTTGCAATTCGTGGCTCTAATCATCTCTGCATAGTGTGGTGTATTCTCTTTACCTATGAATGTATAAGTGCCTACACTAAGATCGAAGTTTGTAGAATTTACTTCAATCCCGTTGCATATAATGGTTTTTCCCTGCTCATATTTTTTTGCTATTGCTAAAACTTTTTCTTGTTCATTGGCTGCGTATGTATTGTACATAATAGCACCTGAGATAAAAAGTGCGAATATTGCCGCAACAATGAGCTTTTGTGAACGTGTAAGTTCTGTAAAGTAGTGTAGGGCTAAAAAGAGTAAGCCTACAATTATAAGACCAAATATATAAGCCACTTATGCAATTCCTCTTATTTGATATGTAATATCTCCGGCACCAAAACCGATGATTAGACCATCTTCAAGTGTTTTAAGTGTCTCTTTGTTTTTGACCACGGTAATATGATTGTTTGCACGTTGAATCTCATCTGCAAGCGTTAAGTTATACCCTTTAAACTTTTCTGCAAAGTCAATATCGCGAGGTGTTTCACCTGCTGCCCATACAGGAAGGATGATAAGCTCCTGTGCCCCGTCAAAACATTTTATAAACTCATCGAGATTATCGATTGTACGTGAGTATTTATGCGGTTGCCAAATAGCGGTGATCTTATCGAAACCTTTGAGTTCTGCATACTCTTTTACTGATTGGAAAGTTGCTTTGATCTCTGTTGGATGGTGTCCGTAATCATCTATGATCACACTGTTGTTTTCTTTACCGACAATATCAAAACGTTTTTTAATCCCTTTAAAGTTTAAAAGGTTGTTTCTGATAGTCTCAATATCCATAGACTCATATGCTGCTAAGATTGCCAGTGAAGCGTCGATAGCTATATGTTTTCCAAATCCCCATACATCAAAGCTTCCGAGGTCTTTTAGGGTAAATCTTGTGTGTGGTTCATCATTGATTAAAACAAATTCAATTTTTGTAATATCTTCACTTGGATAGAGCCATGTTGCATCACTAAACTCATCTTTAAGAGTTGCTAGAAAAGGATCTTCAGCATTGAGTACTTTGTGTGGAGCTTTTCTAATAAATGTTTTATAAGAGTCGTAAAATCTATCGTAGTTATAGTCATAATACTCCATATGCTCTGGTTCTGCGTTGATCACGATTGAGCAGTAAGGATTTGAGTTTATAAAACTCCCGTCACTCTCATCCGCTTCAAAGATCATCAGATCATTTGTTGCATCGTAACGTACGTTTGAGCCAAACGCTTTTGATTCGGCACCGATAATAGCAGAACCTTCCATGATAGCTGTCAGTATTGCCGTAGTTGTACTTTTACCGTGTGCACCCGCTACAGAATATACTTTTTTATCATCGAGGATTTTAAGAAGTGCTTCGCGACGTGCTAAAACTTCGATCCCTTTATCTTTTGCCGCAATCACTTCTGGATTGTCAGGACGGATAATAGCTGAGTGGATAACTAAATCTTGATCATCTATGGCATCAGCGTTATGAGGAACACTAACTTTGATACCCATATCACGAAGTTTTTTTGTGATAATAGTATCTTTTATATCTGAACCGCTAACTTCATGCCCTTTGTAATGCATGTACTGAGCTAGTCCAGAGATCCCTATACCGCCAATACCTATAAAATGTATCTTCATTTAGCTATCTCCTACTCTTTACGCATTATCGAGCAACTTTTGTGCCTCTTTTTGAAACTCGCTAATATAGAAAGTTCCCATACGTTGTGTTGATTCAATATCGGCAATTTTATCTAAAAAGTTATCGATATCAAGATTTTCATCTGCTGCAATTTTATGCATAGTCATCGCTTTTGAAAATTTTTCATCATTGCTTAGACCGCTTAATACTTCAAATAGTGCTGAAGCATCTTTATTTTTCCCTGCATGATAATGCTCTATCGCATATTCATACAAAGCACGAAGTGTTGCAAAGTCTTGTACCTCACTCATATCCATCTGTCTATGAGCTTCAAGTGTAGAAGTCAGTTTTTCAAGTGCAAGATCTAAGATATTTGCATAAAAGCCTTCAAGCTCTTGATCTTTTAAAACTTCATGAGCTTGTGATTCAAGTACATATAGTGAAGCGATATCACCCTCTTGTTGTGCTTTTAAAACTTTCTCTTTTAAATCTTTACTCACTTAAACACTCCTTGATTCTCTTTAGTGCATCTCTTGTTTTTTCTTCATTTTCAACTAATGCTATTCTGACATATCCAACACCTGGATTTTCTCCATCAAAGTTGTCACGCGCTAAAAATTCGCCCGGAAGAACTTTAACATTATATTTTTCAAACAGTTTTTTTGTAAACTCTAAAGCATTATCCACTTTTAGCCAGATATAAAAAGTTGCTTCGGGAATTTCAGTCCCCAAAATCTCTTTAGCGATTGCAAAATTGTTTTTATAGATCTCTCTTGACGCACTTACATGTGCTTCATCGCTCCATGCTGCAGCTGCAGCGTATTGGAGTGGAAGAGGGGATGCACATCCGATATATGTACGGTATTTCATATACTCTTTAAGTATCTCTTTGTCCCCTGCAATAAATCCGCTTCTAAGGCCCGGTGCAGAAGAGCGTTTTGAGATTGAGTTGATCACAAGTACGTTTTTAAACTCATCGTTCCCTGCCAGTTTTGAAGCTTCGAGCATTGAAGGGACTTTTTTGTCTGTATAAATTTCCGAATAACACTCATCATTCATAAGTACAAAGTCATGTTTCAGTGCTAGTTTAACCCACTGCGCCATCTCTTCTACAGAGAGCATAGAACTTGTCGGGTTATTTGGGAAATTTAATATAACCAAGTCACAAGTTGCAAGCTTTTGCTCATCTATCTCAGGTTTAAAGTTATTGCCCGCATTTAAGTTAAGGTGGATAACTTTTGAGTTTGTAGCGATCGCCGCACCCTCATAGATCTGATAAAAAGGGTTTGTATAAGCCATAACACTTTCACTTTTATCAGAGAGTAAAAATTGAGGAAAGTTAAATAACACCTCACGTGTTCCGAAAGTCGGAATAAGTTCACTGTCATCTACCTCCACATCAAATCGAGACTTAATAAAGCCGCGTAGTGCATCTCTTAAAACTTCTTCTCCACCTGTTTTTGGGTATTTTTTAAGAAGATATGCATTATCTGCTAGAGACTCTTGGATAAATTCAGGAGTGTCAAATTGTGGCTCACCAATAGTGAGTACTGATGGTTCATAATCTGCATTTGGTATAATGTTTTGTAGTAAATCGTTAAGTTTTTCAAATGGATACGGTTCAAAATTCATAGTGGAATTATATCTAAAAATTATTTACATAGTGTATAAGGATTATAGTGAAAATATTTATCTCTTTCATGATTGTTTTTTTATTGTTATTAAGTGTAGGTGTAGAGATCGATAAGGGAGCATTAGAACTTCAAAATGAAGCATTTAACCGTGCGATGATCACTTTTGGAATTGCAAAAAGTTTAAATGCCCTTATCTCTTTTATTCAAGGTACGGAACTCTCATTAAGTCCGGCCGGACTTGGACTGACACTCAGCGTTGGTGAGATTTTAGATCCCCTAAATGACATGGTAGAGAGGTTTTCTTGGGTGATGTTACTCGCTTCTATATCTCTAGGAATTCAAAAGTTTTTATTGATCATAAGCGGCAAACTGTTTTTACAAACCATCTTTGTTCTAAGCGGCATCATTTCTCTTGTGATGATTTGGTATAAAAAACTTCATCAAAATATATTTTTTACATATAGTTTGAAAATTTTTATTTTATTAGTATTTCTCCGTTTCGGGGCGATAGTTTTCATTTACTTTTCTCAGTTTACTTATGGCGCTATTTTAGAAAATGAGTATAAACAATCACTGCAAATTGTAGAAAATACGAAAACAGAGCTTGAATCATATCAACATAAAAGTACTACGCAAGTACAAGAGAGTGATGAAAACATTTTTACGAGAATTAAAAAACACTATACCAGTTCACTCGAAAGTATGAATATCTCCAAACAATTAGAAGCGATAGAGGAGAGTTCAAACAAAGCGTTTAATAACATCGTAGTTTTGATAACTATATTTATCGTAGAGTCAATTCTTCTGCCGTTATTATATATTTGGCTTGTAATTAACAGTGTCAAATTCGTTTTTAGAAGTGAGTTAAAGTATGATACATTGAAAAATATGTATAATAAAAATTATTGAAATAAAAAAGGATTGAAAATGAAAATAGTTTTATCAGCAGTATTAGCGATGTTTTTAGTAGCTTGTAGTGATGACAAACCAGTACAAGAGAGTACGCAAGCAAGTGTAGAAAAAGAAACTAAAGTTGTAGAAGCGCCAAAAGCAGTAGAGGTAAAAGAGACAACGGTTAAAGTTGAAGAGCCTAAAAAAGTGGAACCAAAACCCGTAGAACCAGCACCGGTAGCTGTTAAAATTGAAGAACCTAAAGCAGTAACTACAACGAAAACGGAAGTTGCAAAAGTGGTTGAAGAGGTTAAACCTAAAGCTCAAGCAGTTGTTAAAAAGATAGACGGCGGAGCTTTGTTTGGAAAATGTATAGCATGTCACGGTCAAAACGGTGAGAAAGCGGCACTTGGAAAATCACAAATCATTAAAGGGTGGAGTAGCGAAAAAGTTATGACAGCATTTCATGGATATAAAGCGGGTACATACGGTGGTGCTATGAAAGGTGTTATGAAATCACAGATAGCTAACTTTAGCGAAGATGAATTAAAAGCCTTGGCAAGCCATATCTCAAAACTCTAAAATAGTTTTGAGATTTGATAAAAATTTCAATTTAGCAAGGTACAATTTCTAAAAAATTATGTGAGTAGTGAATGAAATTAATTATAAATGGAAATGAAAAAGAGTTTAACGGCGATAAAACACTTCTAGAAGTTCTAAAAGAACTCTCTTTAGAAGGTAAAGTTATGGCAGCTGCAGTAAATATGGAAATCGTTAAGCAAGACGCATGGGATAAATGCAGACTAAACGACGGTGATAAATTAGAACTGCTTGATTTTGTCGGCGGGGGTTGATACCTCAATCGAAACAACTGCGATAGCATACTCTCCGTCATGTGTAATTGAGAGTGCGGCATCAACTATTTTAAATTGCTCTACGAGTTTCTTTGAAAAAGAGAGTTTTGGAGCACCCTTTTCATCTTTATAGACTTTTATATCAAAAAAGGAGCACTCCGCTCCTATTCCCGTTCCTAAAGCTTTTGAAACAGCTTCTTTTGTCGCCCAAAAACCGGCTGCAGTTTTGTAGTTTTTAATAAGTGTTTTTTCATCATCGGATAAAAATCTTGAAAGCGCTTTATCTCCAAACTTCTCGAGCATCTGTTGCATTCGCGAAGCTTTAATTAAGTCTATCCCTATCATTCAGTCTGTCTTTACAATTTTTATATGTATTTTACCAAATTTATAGCGAAGTTCTTATGGAATTAATAAATAAACATTTTTTTCATGCCGTGTAGAAATTTCATTACTACACCTTCATGGTTAACAATCTCTTCCATATATTGATCGTATGTTTTCTTCTCTTTTTCTAAAAATTCACGGAGATATAGTTCAGATTCTTTTATTCCCCTGGCATCTTCAATTTCTAGAAGTTTTTTATAAAGAGGAGTGATCATCTCTACGGCATTATGCGGTGCTGCTTTTCTGATTGCAAGATAGCCCTCTGCCGTTTTATGGATGGGATGGTATTTAATTTCAAAAAGAGTAGTAACCCAGTAGTATCTGCCGTCTTTTGATTTGTTCTTTACCACAGCTAAAATATTTTGCTGTTTTTTAAGGCGTTCCCACATAAGTTTAAAGATGATTTTAGGCATATCGGGATGACGAATAATGTTGTGTTCAGCACCCAGAAGCTCTTTTTCACTATATCCGCTAATCTCTTGAAAATATGTGTTACAATATCTAATATTTCCTTTGAGATCAGTTCGACTAAGAATAGGTTTCATATCATCCAACTTGATCTCTTTTTCTTTATCTATGTAATATTGTTCATACATATGAGTCTCCATATTTTGTTGCAACAATTATACATCAATAAAAAACTTGAAAGTGATTAAAAATTATTCAACATTTGCACTGTTAAGCAAACATTTTACTCATGCCTTCAAAAAACTTAGCAATTAACCCTTTATAGTTTACAAGGTCTCTCATAAAAGTATCGTAATCTTTATTTTGTTCACGCAAAAAATTATAGAGATAATCTTCTGAAGCAGCAACTCCTTCATTTTTCTCAATCTCTATAAGTGTTTTATATAAAGGTATTACGGTTTCAACTGCTTTTTTAGGTGCTGCTTTCCTAAGTGCTAAATATCCTTCAGGAGCTTTAGTAAAGGGATGGTATTTTGTTTCAAAGAGAGTAGTTACCCAATAGTAGTCTCCACTTTTTGATAGATTTTTAACTACAGCCAAGATATCTTGATTTTGTTTTAATCGTTCCCACATAAGTTTAAATATAACCTTTGGCATATCCGGATGACGAATTATATTATGTGGGGCACCGATTAATTCATGTTCACTATATCCACTGATCTCTTGGAAATATTTATTACAATATTTTATTGTTCCTTTAAGATCTGTACGACTGAGTATAGGCTTTATCTCACTTAGTTTGATCTCTTTCGAGTTTTGAAGACTACGTTGATTTTCCATATCTTTTCTCCTCAGGGTATAGATAGAATAACTATTACTTTATGTAATATTTCTTTAAATAACTCTTATTGTTGTAAAAAATGAATAAATAATCGTCAAAATATTGGTTCATAAATAACATTAACATGAAAATGTGATAAAAATAGTGTGTAAACCATTTTGTGTTAAATGTATTGATAAAGGGATAAAAAAAGGGAATTTAAAATTTGGAGTAATTAAAAAGCCCCAAAGAATAAGGGCTAATAAAAGATTGAAGTAAGATAAAAATGATTTACTGAATTACAAATTCTGTAAAGTAAATCCCTTTGACTCTACCGTCAGAGATCATAGAATTAAGTGTATCCATAATTTGCATAGAAAGTTTATTTTTACCTTTTTTAGATGAAACCTCTTCAAGTGTTTTTGAAGAGAGAATTCTTATGATTCTATCTCGAAGAACTGCCGATTTTGCATCAAGCTCTAAACTTAACTCTTCACCTTCAAGCTCTAAAGATATTGTTGTTTTTAAAAATCTTCTTCCTGAATCACTTTTAAGATTAACCGTAAATGTATCGAGTGGATATAAGATACCAATCTCATTTAAAGATCTAGAGTCATCTTCCATGCTGTAACTACTACTTTTTTTAGTTGTTTTTTTGACTTGTTCCTGTTTTACAGGAGTTGATGATACTGCTTCTGTATCGTCACCACCTATAAATAAGAATGCTATTGCACCGAGTATGATAATAAGTACTAAAACAATGATGATTATAATCATCAACATGTTACTCGATTTTTTTCCTTGAGATTCTTCCTCTTTTACTTCTTCAGCCACGCTTCATCCTTGAATTAATCTTTTCTGTTAGTATATCGAATTTTACGAAAAAAAATAAAATTTTATTCTTGGGAAAGTTCATTAAGCGGTAAAAATTCGTAAGTATCTGCATTGTAATACTCAATTTTACCTGTTTCAATATCGTAACACCATCCATGAATATGTAAATCCCCATCTTCAAATCTTTGTTTGACAGCAGGATATGTAAGTATATTTTCTATCTGTTTGATCACCGAGAGCTTTTCTGTTAGTCGTAGCAACTCTTCACGCGGTGCATTAACACCTAAGCTTAAAACTGCCGCTTTTTTTGCGCTTTCACCTAGTTCTAGCCATTTTTTAGTATGGATAAGTGAAGTGTCATCGGGAACCGGTTCATAAAGATGTTTACAAGCACCACAATGTGTATGGCCGCAAATAATAATCTCTTGTACTTTTAAGGCACTTACAGCATACTCTATACCTGAAGCTGTAGCATGAAAATCTTCATCCTCTTTAAACGGAGGGACAAAGTTCCCTACATTTCTAAGTACAAACAGATCCCCCGGATTTGTTTGCAGCATAAGATCCGGAATAACTCTAGAATCGGAACAGCCTATAAAAAGTGCTTTGGGTTTTTGCCCTTTAACAAGTTCTAGTAGAGATTCTTTATTTTTTTTAAAATAAGTTCTAAATAACTTGTTACCTTCTGCATATTGTTCAAGATTCATAATCAAACAGCTTTCTTGAATTAGTTACATTTTTGAATGTCTAATGAGCAAAGAATATCTTCAAAAATAGCACCTGCTTCACGACATACATCGTCGTGATACTCCACTACTATCACTTCTTTACCGTTTGAAACTTTTGTTGTATACATTTCCGGTTTCATATTGTGTTTCTCAATAACACCGTTTAAACATTCAGTAACTTTTTGTTTTTCATTTTCAGATTCGTAAGCTAATGATAATCTTGAAAATCTCTCTTCACTTCTAACTTCTGCATCGATCATATTGTTCTACCTTAAATTATAAGTTTGAAAATTATACATTCATTATGCAAATATTATGCATAATATATACTTTTTTATTGTTTAAATTAGTACCATTGTAACAATTTTGTTACTTCATCTACTATATACGATTTTACTGAAGTTTTTTCTAACGGTTTTTTAGGAACCAGCGCTTTTGTAATGTTTTGCATCTTCGCTTCTTTGAGTCTGTTGTCTAAGCCGTATACCTCTCTAACATCACCTACAAGCGATACTTCACCTATAAATACCGTCTCTTTAGAGATCGCCCGATCACGAAAACTACTGATAATAGCTGCAAGTATTGCCAAGTCTGCAGCAGTTTCTGCAATTTTTATTCCGCCGGTGATATTTATAAATACATCATATCCAGAAAGAGGGATCTCAAGTTTTCTCTCCAGTAGTGCTAAAAGCATATTGAGTCTATTGTTATCAAAACCGGTTGCTTGACGTTTAGAGTTAGGGGTATGAGATTCTGAAACAAGTGCTTGAACTTCAAGTATAATAGGGCGGCTCCCTTCCATAATTACAGTGAGCGCTGAACCCGCCTGTTGGGAGTTTCTATTAAAAAATCTCGATGCAATATCTGTTGCACTGACAAGTCCGTCACCTTTCATCTCAAATACGCCAATTTCACTAGTAGCTCCAAAACGGTTTTTAAATCCTCTGAGTATTCTCAGCTCTTGGGAAGAATCTCCTTCAAAATAGAGAACTGTATCAACCATATGCTCGAGTACTCTCGGACCTGCTATGGACCCCTCTTTAGTGATATGTCCAATGATAAAAGTCGCTAAATCCTGCTCTTTTGCTATACGCATCAATTCAAACGTAATCTGTCTGACCTGTGTCACACTTCCAGGAGCTGAAGATATGTTTTCCGAGTAAATTGTCTGGATTGAGTCGATGATCAAAAAGTCGTATTTTCTCTCTTGAAGCTCAACCAAGATCTGCTCAAGTCGAATCTCGCTTAGAAGGTATAAACTATCGTGGTTAGAGTTAAGTCTATTGGCTCTTATTTTGATTTGTGAAGCCGACTCTTCCCCTGATACATATAAAACATTTTTTCCCGTTGAGGCAATGTTTGAAGCAACTTTGAGTAGAAGTGTAGATTTCCCGACACCCGGACTACCCCCTATAAGAGTAAGACTGCCTGGTACAATACCTCCGCCTAAAACATTGTCAAGTTCAACGTCCAGGGAAGAAAATCGTGAGATCTCATCTTCAACGACATCATTGATACTGATAGCTTTTGCGCTTTTAGCCGAAGATGATTTTGTTTGTTTAATCACCTCTTGTTGTTGCTGATTGAGTTCTATAAAACTATCCCAAGCTCCACAGTTGGTACATTTTCCCATCCATTTTGGTGTGGTCATACCACAATGTTGACACTCAAATAATATTTTCGCTTTTGCCATGATCAACTAGCCTTTTGTAAAGTTGTCTGTAATTGTATAAGAAAAATGTGTGAAGGGGTGGAAATATGACAGAATGTCATATTCCTTTATTTATTGCTCTTCATCGATGAAGATAGCATCGAGTAAACCGTCAACAAATTCATATTTGTCAAACGGTGTTAAATCCTCAGGTTGTTCTCCTGTTCCTACATAAAGGATAGGAAGTTCAAGTGCGTAAGCGATAGAGAAGATACTACCACCTTTTGCAGTTCCGTCAAGCTTTGTTATGATAATACCGTCAATACCGACCATCTCATTAAAAGCTTTTGCTTGAGAAATAGCAGAATTTCCTTGTGTACCGTCGATGATCAGCAGAATTCTGTGTGGTGCACCGTTATGTGCTTTGTCACAAATTCTATTAATCTTTTTAAGCTCGTTGGCAAGGTTTGTTTGGGTATGTAATCTTCCTGCCGTATCGATGATTACATGGTCATACCCTTTTGATTTTGCTGAATCGATTGTATCGTAAGCAACAGCAGAAGGATCGTGTCCTTGTTTTGATGAAATTATCGGAATATCTAATCTTTTTGCCCATAAAGTAAGTTGCTCAATTGCGGCTGCACGGAAAGTATCTCCTGCACCCAACATAACTTTTTTCCCTTCATTTTTGTATCTTTGTGCAAGTTTTGAGATCGTTGTTGTTTTCCCTGCACCGTTTACACCGACAATAAGCTCTACAAACGGAGCTGTGTATTCCGGCTCTTTATATTCTGTATAAGCAAGGGTAGCTAAAAGTTTAGAACGGAGTATCTCACGAGTTATTTTCTCTTGGTATGTTTGCTCCATAATAAGTTCAACAAGATCGTATTCTACATCCGCTTCGAGTAAGATATCTTCGATCTCTTCTTTTGTAAAGGTGATTTTTTTCTTTGGAGCAACAGATTTTATTGCTTCTGCTGTTTTATTAAGAGATTTTTTTATAAAACCGAACATCTATTTCCCTAATGCTTTTCTAATATCACTCTCAATAAACTCCTCTTCGGTAGCTCCTTGATAGTAGTTAATCAGTTTTCCGTCTTTATACATTGCCATAAGAGGGATACCGAAGTTTCTTCCAACATTTAGACTAGTTGCAACTGCATTAATGATACGGCGGTTGTCACTTGAAGTTGAAAGCGCATAAGTTGCATCGTATTGTTTTCTGAACTCTTGTAGTTTTGTAGCATTGATGTCATCTTCAACAGATATACCGATAATGCTCAAATTATCTTTATACTTTTCTTGTAGTTTTGAAAGATGTGAAGCTTCTGCTTGACAAGGGGGGCACCAAGTTGCAAAGATATCCAGGATGACTATTTTCTCTTTTTGAGAGCTTAACACAAAACCTTCGTTAGCTTTTTTGATAATGTATTCCTGACCTGAGATCTCTTTTAAAACAAATTCATTTGTTGATAAAAGTGTGTTGGCATCGTTTTCATCTTGTGAACTACAAGCAGTAAAAAACAGTCCTACCAGAAGAGATAATGAATAAATTGATTTTTTTAACATAAATTTTTGCCTCTATTTTGTAAAATAAGCGAAATTATATCCATAAAGATTTTATATGACTCTTACAAAAGAAACTTTTAGAAAAAATTCGATTAAAAAAATTCAAAACCTCCATACCTTTAATAAAGTGTATAGAGATGCATTGTTGGAACAAAAGCTACTGAGGTTATTAAAAAAATATAAACATAAAAATATCTTAGTTTATCATCCGTTACCATTTGAAGCAGATATAAGAAAAAGTATTACAAAAATGAGACGAAAGTTAAATGTTTATGTGCCGTTTATGGAAGGCGAAAGTTTTAAGATGGTACCATTTAGATTGCCGCTTAAGAAAAAAAAGTTCGGAATTTTTGAAGCTGGCGATACAATAAGAAATATAAAAAAAATAGATATTGCAATAGTTCCAAGTATCGGTGTTGATGGAGATTTAAAAAGAATAGGATTTGGCAAAGGGATGTATGATCGCTTCTTTGCGAAACTAAAGAAAAAACCATATACTATTTTTGTGCAGCCAGTACTTTGTTATACAAGAGAGAGTATTTGTGATAGTTATGATGTTGAAGCAGATGTTTTAATCACGCCAACAGCGGAAATATTTAAAGGGCATATTGCAATAAAAAAAGGGAATTAAGATGTTAAACGAGATACTGCTGGGTGGTGGAACAGCCATCGTAAGTGGAGTTATCGGTTTTTTCATCTCTAAAAAACTTACTAGTGCAAACTTTGAAGTATATACTCAACAGGCTCAAGCGAAAGCAAATGCTATTGAGAATGAAGCGCAAACTTTATTAGAACGCGCAAGACTCCGAGCTCGTGAAGTTGAGCTTGAAGCGCAAAAAGAGTTTGATAGTGCAAAAGACAGAGCTCGTGCAGATTTTGCTCAAAGGGAAGAGCAAGTGCGTAAAATGGAGAGCGATTTTAAACACTATAAAAAAATTGAAGAACAAAAACTTCAAAATGAAACAAGACATATTAAAGCACAAAAAGTAAATTTAGAGAGAAATGAAAAATCTTTAGCTTCATTAAAAAAGAGATATGAAGAAAAAATAGATGATGCCCTGCATGCGATAGAACATTCTGCCGGAATGACGCAAGAGGAAGCACAAAAAGTACTACTAGATAATATAGAAGCAAAAGCAAGGGGTGAAATCTCCCATATAGTACGAAAGTATGAAAATAAAGCGAGAGAAGAAGCTCAAAGAAAGGCTAACTATATACTTGCTCAAGCTACAAGCCGTTTTGCAGGAGAGTTCGCTTCAGAGAGACTTACAAACTTGGTTCATTTAGATAATGATGAGTTAAAAGGTCGCATTATCGGTAAAGAGGGGCGAAATATTAAAGCACTTGAAACTTTACTGGGTGTTGATATTATTATAGACGATACACCAAATGCAATCTTAGTAAGCAGTTTTAACCTTTATAGACGTGCAATAGCTACAAAAACATTACAGCTGTTGATCGAAGACGGAAGAATTCAGCCGGCACGTATAGAAGAGATCTTTGAGAAAGTTTCAAATGAGTTTGAAGAGAGAATCTTAAATGAGGGTGAAGAGGTTGTAGCTGAACTGGATGTGGGTGTAATGCATCCAGACCTTATGAAACTTATTGGACGCTTGCGATACAGAGCTTCGTATGGACAAAATGCACTTGCCCATACACTTGAAGTTGCAAACTTAGCAGGTGTAATGGCTGCAGAGATGGGTGGTGATCCTACATTGGCAAAACGTGCCGGATTACTGCATGACATAGGAAAAGCACTAACGCATGAGCATGACGGAAACCATGTTGATCTCGGTGCTGAAGTGTGTAGAAGATATAATGAAGATGCAGTGGTTATCAATGCTATTTATGCACACCATGATCAAGAAGAGATTAAATCGATCGAGTGTGGTGCCGTTTGTGCAGCCGATGCACTCTCAGCAGCACGCCCTGGTGCTAGACGTGAAGTATTAGAGAGTTTCTTAAAACGTGTAACTGAGATCGAAGATATCGCTTCAGCGCATACCGGTGTAAAACAAGCATACGCTATCAATGCCGGTCGTGAAATCAGAGTTATAGTAAATGCGACACTTGTCAATGATGATGAGTCAATATTAATTGCCAGAGAGATAGCTTCTGAAATTGAAAGCAGGGTGCAGTATCCGGGTGAAATTAAAGTGAATGTTATTCGTGAAAGCAGGGCTGTAGAGTATGCAAAATAGCATACTCTGTAAAACTATTTTTTAACAGTAGTAACAATAGCTCCTCGTAAATCTCCCATCTTATAATGGATAGCCTTGTCCTCTGGATATCTGTTTGAAATCTCTGTTTTTAGTTTATCATCTTGTATATCGCCGTGACATTTTAAACACACAGGATTTGTAATTACTAAAGGTTTATAAAATTTATATGTATCTTTTCCCACTTGTTTAATAATATGTTTTGGAAGGGCTTTATCACTGTTTTGCTTTTTTTGAAGATCTTCTAAAACTTTTGCTTCATCATCAGTCGGCATATTCATAGGATTTCTTGTTTTTAGGGTAATACGTCTTACACTTACACCTTCAGGAAGTTTTTTATTTACATCCCCAGTTAAATTTTGAGCCTCTTGTGTACAAAAATCGAGTGCTTCCATTGCTCCACCGTGTTTCATATGCATTTTCATATTGTTTCCAAGAGTTTGTAAGAGTAGTTTTGTGCTAGTTTCCCCTTTTTGAGTAACATCTTGCAGGGTCGTCGTATCGTTTGCAAATAGTGTGATAGTACTAAGAGTTATTAATGTAAGTGAACTAATTAATTTCATTGTTTTCTCCATAATTTTAAAAATTGTCGTACAAATTGTAGCAAACTTATAATAATTTAATCCTAGTTTGAGTAAAATCGCATAATTATTTTAATCATGGAGTGTTTCGATGCCTGAATTATTTACATTCATAGGTTCTATGTTTGGTGTTTCTCATCATGCTGACCCTGAGACTTATAAATTAGTAGTTTATACAGCTCATATGTTGCTTTCTGCTGTAATTGCGATTGTTTTAGCAAAAGTAGCAATGTCAAATCTACAATTGGTACCAAAAGGTACTCAAAACGTTATGGAAGCGTACATCGGTGGTGTATTAAAAATGGGAACTGATGTTATGGGTAAGGAAAATGCTTCTCGTTACCTTCCTTTAGTAGCAACTATCGGTTTATTTGTTGGTATCGCTAACCTTATTGGTGTTATTCCAGGATTTGAAGCTCCGACAGCATTTTTAGAGATGCCTTTAACATTAGCACTTGTTGTATTCGTATACTATAACTTCGAAGGAATTCGTCGTCAAGGTGTTATTAAATACTTCAAACACTTTTTAGGTCCTGTATGGTGGTTATACTGGTTAATGTTCCCAATTGAGATCGTATCACACTTTTCTCGTTTAGTTTCACTTTCATTCCGTCTTTTCGGTAACGTAAAAGGGGATGATATGTTCTTAATGGTAATCTTAATGCTTGCTCCTTGGTTACTTCCAATGATCCCATATGCATTATTAACATTTATGGCATTCTTACAAGCATTCATCTTTATGATGCTTACATATGTTTACCTTGGTGGTGCAGTAGCTACTGAGGAACACTAAAAAACCTCCAAAATGCAAAAAGACACTTTTGAAAGAGTTATAAGCTTTTTGCTTGGAGCATCTTGGGGAATTATCCTCTTAGGTGCTCTTGCTCTCTTTAGCATATTATTTAGCTTCGGTTTTACAATTGCTTTTTTATTCACACTTCTATATATAATAGTTTCACTTTTCTTGGTCCTTGTTTTAGATGCATTACTTGTAAATAAACAACGATTAAAAGAAGCAAAAAAACAGACGGAACTTTTAGAAAAACTCTTAGAAAAATAGTTAAAATTTACACTGATTAAAATTTAATCACAAAAATGTTACACTCTTTTTATTTTTATATTATAATTTCTCCATCCTAAGATTCAAGGATACAATGAAAAACTAGTAAGTTAAGTTTAGCATTCTTAAATTAAGAAGAGATGTAAGTCCTAATCCTTAACTCCCCTTATTACTGGTTTCTATATTTTTTAAACCTTTCCCCTCCTAAGACTAAGTCACCTTATGTTACTACACATACATAAGGTGGCTAAGATTTCCTTCACCTCTATTTCACTTTTGAAATAAAAATAGCAAATAGTACTACATATGCATAAAATGTACCATTGATTAAAAATTAATCATTTTTTTGAATATAAAATATATAACTTTTTGTATCATACTGCATATCAAACAAAAAAGGAATATATAAATGAAATTAATGAAATTAAGTTTAGCAGCAGCTTTAGCGGCAACAATGGGTATGGCAAGTGATATCACTTCAGAGATTGGTGTAAGTGCAAATGTTTCTATGACATCTAACTATATGTGGCGTGGTATGTCACAAACAAGTAATAGTCCGGCAATTCAAGGTGGTTTTGATTTAGATTATAAAGGTTTTTATGTTGGAACATGGGGATCAAATGTTGCTGGTGAAACACCAGAAAATTCATTAACAAACTACGGTGAAGCGAATATGGAACTTGACCTTTATGCAGGATACAGTTCTGAATTCGCTGGAATTGGTTATGATATAGGTTTTCTTCAATTTGTATACCCTGGAAACACTAAAGAATCAGGTTGGGGTGAGGCTTACTTAGGTCTTTCTTATGATCTTGAAGTTGTATCTGTAGGTGCAAAATATAGCTATGCTATTGATACAATGGATAATGGATGGGATGACCAATATAACTTATTAGAGCTTTCTGCAAGTGTTCCATTACCTTACGATATGGCAATTGACGGAACATATGGTTTTTATGAAAATGTTGGTGATTATTATTATGTAGGTTTAACAAAATCGATTAAAAGTTATGACTTTACTTTAGCATATACAGGTCTTACTGATAGTTCAGTTGGTTCAGTTGAAGTTTCAAAAGAAGATAAAGCAACATTTACAGTTGGAACAAGCTTCTAATTTTTAAAATTCGTATAATTTAAGTATAAAAAACTCTCCTTTAATATAACCTTGTGCTCTTTTGAGCATGAGGTTTACCCACTTTTTTCAATAACAATCCATGCTTTAGCAGATTTAAAAATTTAATTATTTATATACCAAAGGTACAAATACAAAGCCGTAATGTTCAATTATCTTTAACTCGTCATCTTCTATTTTTGTTATCTCAAAAATCGAGTTTTTAACAGGTATGACAAGTTTTCCGCCTGGTTTTAATTGATGTGTCAGTTCCGTTGGAAACTCTTGGGCCGAGGCTGAGACCAAGATCCTGTCAAACTTCTTACCCTCGATTCCAAGTTTATCTGTTGCTTTTAAAATTTTTGCATTATTAAAATGGTATTTATCCAGATTATTTGAGCCAAACTCTACAAGCTCATCAACTCTCTCAAGCCCTATTACAAAACCCTCTTGACCTGCTATGTATGCAAGCATTGCAGTCGTCCAGCCTGAACCGCTTCCTATATCTAAAATTGAATTACCTTGTTTTGGAGATAACATCTCAAGCATCATGGCAACGGTTGTTGGCTGAGAGATGGTTTGGGAGTTGCCTATAGAGAGAGGAAAGTCTTCATAAGTTGCATATGAGTTGTAATTTCTTACAAAATCACACCTGTCTATATCTAAAAATGCCCTTATGACCTCAGGCGAATGTAAGACATTTGTATTGATCAGATGATTTACTAAATCTTTTTGCGAATCCATAATTATTATTATACTCAATTAAAATTTTTAAAAGGAGAGTTTTTTATATATGAGTGCATATAAGAGCGTGCTGACACCTAGGGTAAACCACTCTGCAAAAGGAATAAACAAGCTCTTTTAGCAGATTTAAAAGATAATTTAGGTATTATAAAAAACTTATAATTTTTACGATCTAAGGAACATTATGTTTGAAGTAGTTATCGGACTTGAAGTCCATGTACAGTTAAACACAAAAACAAAACTTTTTTGCTCATGTCCTACGAGTTTTAACCATAAACAAAACACAAATACTTGTCCAACATGTTTAGCTCTTCCGGGTGCTTTACCGGTACTAAATAAAGAGGTCTTACATAAGTCTATCATGTTAGGGACTGCGATCGATGCAACGATCAACAAAACTTCATATTTTGATAGAAAATCATACTTTTATCCTGATTCACCTTCAGCTTACCAAATTACTCAACTATATACTCCAATTGTTGAAAACGGTAAATTAGTTATAGACTTTGAAGATGGTAAGACAAAGACAATAAGAATTAACCGTGCTCATATCGAAGCTGATGCAGGAAAAAATATCCATGACGGTGATATCTCTAAGGTTGACTTAAACCGTGCAGGGACACCTCTTTTAGAGATCGTAAGTGAACCAGATATGAGAAGTGCCGAAGAAGCTGTACTTTACTTGAAAAAACTACATTCAATCTTAAGATATATAGATATTTCAGATGCAAATATGCAAGAGGGTTCTTTTAGATGTGACGTAAACGTTTCTATCCGTCCAAAAGGGGATGAGAAGCTTTATACTCGTGTAGAGATCAAAAACATCAACTCATTTAAGTTTATCCAAAAAGCTATTGAAGTTGAAGTTGTGCGTCAGATCGAAGCTTGGGAAGATGGTGTTTACGAAGATGAGATCGTTCAAGAAACTCGTTTATTTGATCAAGTAAAATCAGAAACTCGTTCTATGCGTGGGAAAGAGGAAGCAGCTGATTATAGATACTTCCCTGAGCCGGATCTTCTTAAGTGTGAAGTAACTGATGCAATGATGGAAGAGTTTACGATAATTCCTGAACTACCAGATGCGAAGAAAGAGCGTTTTGTAAATGAATACAAAATGAGTGACTACAATGCCTCTGTAATTACATCTGCGGTTGAGATGGCTAACTTCTTTGAAACTATGATGGCAATTGATGGAGTGAGCGGAAAAACTGCGACTTCACTTTTAACAGTTGAATTACTAGCTCGCCTCAAAGGTGAACTAAACATTACAAACTCTCCTGTTGATGCAAATAAGCTGGGGATGATTGCAAAAAGAATTGACGATCAGACTATTTCAGGTAAAGCTGCAAAAGAGGTACTTGATTATCTTATGGAAAATGATGAAGATGTTGATGCTGCGATTGAGAAGCTTGGACTTAAACAAGTAACAGATACTGGAGCTATTGAAGCTATATGTGATGAGATTATTAATGCTAATCAAGATAAGGCTGAAGAATACAGATCAGGGAAAGATAAACTGTTTGGTTTCTTTGTAGGTCAGGTTATGAAAGCAAGTAAAGGGAGTGCAAATCCTCAAGCAGTAAATGAGATCTTAAAACAAAAGCTAAGCTAATGCAATACTTGAATCGTCTTTTAGTAAATTTTGCATATTTTTTAAACTCCTCTGACAATTATCAGAGAAAGAGACGATTTTTCTATAATCTGCTTGAAAATGATGATTACAAATATAAAAAGTACTTTGATCTTTTTATGATGATACTCATCTTTTCAAGTGTATCTATCCTCATTTATGAAGTAAAAAGAGATATCCCCGAATATCTGAATATTTTTAACGCTTATGTAATTTCATTCATATTTTTTGTAGAGTATATATTAAGACTCTGGATCCATAGCAGTATCTCCAAAGTTATTATTAATCAAGATGAATACAGCGATCTGCTTGGGCGGAATTTTAGTTTATTGTATGTTCTTAATAAAGTTTTTAAAGATAAGATGGAATATGTATTGTCTTTAAAAGCTATTATTGACCTTTTGGCGATAATCCCATTTTTCCATGAACTTAGACTTCTTCGTATTTTTATCTTATTTAGAGTGTTCAAACTCTTTAGATATGCAAAAAGTTTTAGTACATTTGCATCAGTTTTAGCAACGAAACGTTTTGAATTTTTTACTTTGGCAATGTTTGCGGCTATCGTTATATTTGTCTCATCGGTACTTATCTACGTCATGGAAGCAAATAATCCTTCTTCACCGATAGATACACTTTATGAAGCATTTTACTGGTCGATTGTTACTATATCTACAGTTGGTTACGGAGATGTGGTTGCAGTCTCTCCTGAAGGACAGTTTGTCGCAATTATAGTTATCCTCTCAGGGATCTCTGTTTTAGCATTTACAACATCCCTTTTTGTTTCTGCATTTACAGAAAAACTTGAAGATATTAAAGAAGCAAAAGTGATTCAAGATGTCTCTAAAGAGACAGACACATACATCATATGCGGTTATGAAAGTATTGCCAAAGAGGTTGCAAAGAAGCTGATAAAGTCGAAATTTAATGTATTGGTTTTAGATGAGGTGATTGAAAGAGTTGAAGATGCAAAAAGGGATGGACTCCAGGCACTTAACTACGATCCGGGACAAGTAGAGAGTTACAAAAAACTCAATATCAATCTTTCAACTCAGGTAAAAGCGATTTTGTGTTTAAAAGAGGATGATGTTGAAAATGTTTATACAGCTTTAACAGTTCGCTCGATTGATAAAAACGTAAAAATCATGTCTCTTTTAATGAATAGTGCAAACAGAAGTAAGCTGGTCTTTTCCGGAGTAGACGAGATCCTGGATGATAAAGAGCTTGTCGGACTTGTTGCAAGGGAGTACGTTGGACAGCCTGTTGCTTTTGAAGTTATCCATGCGATTCGTGCAGAAGATTCCAGTATTAAAATCGAAGAGATAACAATTACCCAAAGGATAGTTGAGAACATATCAAAGGTAAGTGAACTTGAAAATGTAGATTTTAGGGTAGTACTTCTCGGGATTCACAAAAAAGATACGAAACGATTCTATTTCAACCCTATAGATGAGACATTATTAGAGGTGGGGGATGTACTGTTTGTGATCGGAAATTATATATTTATACGAGAGTTTACAAAACACCTCATGGCAAAATCATCAAAAAGGGTATTTGATGGAAAATAGCAGTGTATTAGTCTTTGGAAATAATGAATACGGGATAGAGATCGCTAAAAATGTCAAACATAAGCATTCAAACATTACAGTTTTTGGTCTTGATGACAATGATGGTGAAGAGAAAGATTACCAATTTGCAAAGTTTGATCTAAGTGATCATTGGGATGAGTTGAACCAAAAGTACGATATGGAAAACTCTATAATATTTTGTGCTCTAAAAGATGAAGCCCAAAATATATTTTTAACCATATCTCTACGCTCTGCGTTTGCCGACACTACAATAATTGCATTGGCAAAAAATGATGAAGATTCAAATAAACTCCATATGGCAGGGGCTACAAAAGTTATACCAATCGTTGAAACAACGGCAAATATTATTACAGATATGCTGAAAAAACCGATCGTAACACAGGTGTTGCACGGGATACTTTACGAAGATAGTGATTTGCGTATTATTCAGGTAGAGGTACATAATGCCGAGTGTTTTGGCGGAGAGTATCCGGCCGATATCAATTGGAGTCGTGATCATGGTGTGTTAGTGCTTTCGATCATCCATCAAGATGGAACACATGAGTTTATATACTCTTCAAAAGCAAAACATAACGAGATCACAAACGGCGATATTTTTGTCGTTGTCGGTTATGAACATGATATTCAAGAATTTAAAAAATTTATAGGTGAAGAAAAATGCAAAAGATAGCAGTTATAGGAGCTGGAAAATGGGGGAGTGCATTAGCATTTGCACTTTCACAAAAAAATGAGGTTGTAATCACTTCAAGAACTCCAAGGGAGCTTGATAATTTTGTCTCGCTAGATGAAGCACTGGCTTGTGAATATCTTGTTATAGCTATACCCGCTCAACAGATATCATCTTGGTTAAAAGAAAATTTTAAATTTAACGGACAAAAAATACTGGTAGCCGCAAAGGGAATCGAAGCAAAAACAGGAAAGTTTTTAAACGAGATCTACAGCGTGTATGTTCCTGAGGAGAATATGTCATTTTTAACAGGTCCCTCATTTGCAGCCGAAGTGATTCAGTCTTTACCGACAGCTTTAGTTGTAAACTCTACGAACCCAGAAGTAGCAGAAAAGTTTGCTTCAATGTTCCCTGATTTTATAAAAACCTACACTTCAACAGACGTTGTTGGAGCTGAAGTTGCCGGTGCATATAAAAATGTTATTGCAATTGCAGCAGGTATTTGTGAAGGGTTGGCACTCGGTAAAAATGCAGCTGCGGCACTCATCTCTCGCGGACTTGTAGAGATGGAGCGTTTTGGAAAAAGTTTTGGTGCAAAAGAGGAGACGTTTGTAGGACTAAGCGGAGCAGGGGACCTGTTCTTAACGGCATCTTCAACTATGAGTAGAAACTTTCGCGTAGGTCTGGGCATTGCCGCTGGAAAATCTCAAGAGGAGATTCTTAGAGAATTAGGTGAAGTAGCAGAGGGGATAGGGACTGCTTATGCACTTCATGATATCGCTGTAAAAAGTGATTTATATCTCCCTATTGCCAAAGAGGTATATGAGATGTTAGAGGGGAAAAGTCCTCAGGAATCGTTAAAAGATCTACTCTCTAAATAAAAGGTTATGATACTATGAGTCATGAACACCATCACGAAGTTAAAAACTATAATCTTGCTTTTGGGATAGGTGTATCTCTAAATATAGTTTTTGTCGTTATAGAGATAGTATATGGTGTAGCAGCAGACTCTCTCGCTTTAATTTCAGATGCCGGACATAACTTTAGTGACGTACTTAGTTTACTGCTTGCTTGGGGTGCGAGTGTATTAGCAAGTAAATCTGCAACGTTTAAGAGAACGTACGGATTTAGAAAAGTCACAATCTTTGCATCACTGATCAGTGCAGTATTACTCCTTTTTGCGTTGGGTTCTATCGCAATAGAAGCTTTGCAAAGGTTTCAAGAACCGGCATCTGTAGAGAGTTTAACTGTTATTGTTGTTGCATTGATCGGATTTGTAATCAATGCAATTACGGCACTTTTATTTTTAAAAGGGCAGGAAGATGATCTTAATATTCGGGGTGCATTTTTACATATGACGGCTGATGCGGCTGTCTCTCTTGGTGTAGTTTTTGTCGGTATAGTACTTATGTTTACAAATTGGAACTGGTTGGATCCGCTTGTAAGTTTACTTATTGTCGGCGTGATTTTAATTGGAACATGGGGTCTGCTGCGGGATTCAGTCGCTTACGCTTTAGATTTTGTTCCAAAAAATATTGATACTCACGGGATTGAGCAGTTTTTTTTAGAAAATGAAAGAGTAGAGTCTATACATGATCTGCATATTTGGGCTTTGAGTACAACTGAGACAGCATTAACTGTTCATCTTGTTGTCAATGATGAACGTTTAGACAACAGTTTTTTAGAGCAACTGCATCAACAATTACATGATCGTTTTAAAATTGAACACGCAACGATACAAATTGAATCATCTATAGATGAATCTCTTTGTAAGCCTAAAAGAAGATGTGAATTTTAGAAGTTTTGTATACAATTGTAAGTTAAAAATTTGAGATAAAAGTTTAAAAAAGAAGAGGAATGGCATTTGGATGAAGGAAAGAAAGTATTTAAAAATGTTTTAATTGCAATTTTAATCGGCGGTATTGTTTTTTTTATCGGTACACAATTTTTTACTTTAACACAAAGTTCTTTGATCGGAAGCGTAGCTTTTTTAGTGGCACTTTGGACAAATGAAGCGCTTCCTCTTGGTGTAGTTTCTCTGATGCCTATCATACTGTTTCCTGCACTTGGAATCATCTCAACAAAAGAGACTACTGTCAACTATGCACATCCGATCATTTATCTTTTTTTAGGTGGATTTTTACTTGCAATTGCTGTTGAGAAAACGAAGTTGCATATTCGTATTACAGACAAAATTTTAAATATTTTTCCATCAACTCCGCGTGCTATGATACTCTCACTCGCTATCACTTCTGGACTGCTTAGCTCGATCCTTTCCAATACAACTACTACTTTATTACTGATAACTATAGCATTGTTTATTACTGACAATACACAACTAAAACTACGTTTTGCACTTGCTATTGCATATGGGGCAAACATAGGGGGAATTTTAACACCTATCGGCACACCTCCAAACTTAATACTGCTTGGAATTATGGAAAGTCACAATATGGAAGCGATTCCATTTTTTCAGTGGATGGTTATGGTAGCTCCGTTATGCCTAATTATGATAGTGGCTATGAGCTGGTTGCTCGGTATTGGGGTAAAGGGTGTAGAGATCTCCAGAGAGGCGGTTGTTGATAAATTAACGGCTGATCAGAAAAAAGTGACATATGTTTTACTCGCTTTAATCACTTTACTTATTTTCAATGCACCAATAAAGCCGTACTGGGATGGTTTAGGACTGAGTGAAAGCGGTATCTTACTCGGTTTTGGGCTTTTGATGTTTCTTCCTCCGTTTAATATCTTAGAGTGGCTTGAGGACCATAATAAAATCCCTTATGCGATTATTATGTTGTTTGGTGCAGGATTTTCAATTGCAAAAGCGTTTGTAGAAACCGGTCTGGCAGATGAAATAGCTACGTATCTTTTAGATATGACAATGTTGCCGCCGCTTATTTTACTCTTTAGTATCGCTTTTATAATCACCTTTTCTACAGAGATTACATCAAATACTGCACTGATCTCCATTATGCTGCCGGTAATATATTCGGTCTCGGAACAAGCCGGTATCAACACGGTACTCTTTATGATGGTTGCAACCTTATGTGCATCGTATGCATTTATGCTCCCTATTGCTACCCCTCCAAATGCGATAGCCATGAGTAGTGGAGCTGTTCGGGTAAAAGATATGATCCGTTACGGAATAATACTGAATCTGCTTGGTATCTTTTTTATTGTTATGATTGCCGAGTATTTTTGGAAGGGTGTTTTTTTTAATTAAAAACGTGATAGAATCCAAAAAAAATTAGAAGGAAAAAAGATGATCGTTCATATAGTAATGTTTAAATTTAAAGAGGAAAATAAAGCATTAAATCTTGCAAAAGTACAAAAGAAGTTAGAAAATTTAGAAGTTTTAATAGATGAGTTAAAAAGTATGGAAGTTGGGATCAATTTTACCGAAGCTGATCGTGCAATGGATCTTTCTCTGTACTCAACTTTTGAGAGTGTAGAAGATCTACAAACATATGCAGTTCACCCCGAACACCTTAAAGTTGTGGAGTTCATAAAAGAGGTAACTTTAGAGTCTAAAGTTGTTGATTACGTTCTAGAATAGTTCTGACGTAAAAATAAAATAAAAAAAAGACTTAAGACGTCATGTTAATTTGAAACTGTTTAGCCTTTTTTTAAGTTAGTGTGTTACTATACCGTAAGACTTACAAAAAGGAACTATTATGAACAACCCATCAAATGAACCGACACTAGAAAGTATTAGTGATTATGACACTCTTAAGGGTGAAAAGAAAAAAATTGTATGGGCGGTAGTTATTGCCGGTCTAATCATCGGCTCAGCGTATGTTATCGCTTCAAAAATATTTACAAATGCTGAAGACAATATTCAAGTTGAGCAAACAATCAAATCAATACCGGTTAAATAAAAGGTAAATTAATGTTAACAATTATCATTGGGGTATATAGTCTGTATGTCCTCATTTCAATATATACAAGTATAATGCAGATAGGTTATGTAAACCTGGCAAAACGAAAAGAGGCTGTACTTCTATCTCCTAGTGAATTTTTAAAAGCGGGTAATTACTCTGTGAGAAAAGAGAAGCTTGCTATTTTAAATACATTTACCGACTTTCTTCTATTCTTAGGTTGGATCGCTTTTGGTATTCAATTTTTAGAGGGTGAGTTTTATTTCCTGCAAGATGAGGCAATGAAAAATATTGCTATTGTCATGGGATTTATTCTTATTAACTTTTTCGTTGCTCTCCCTTTTACATATTATGAAAAATTTGTACTCGATCAGGAGTTTGGTTTCAATAAATCTACAAAAGCACAATGGCTGAAAGATACTGCAATCTCATTTGTAATGACGCTTCTTTTAGGCTCTTTAGTTGTATGGGGTGTATATTTTATTCTCAGCAGTTTTGAGCTTTGGTGGTTATGGAGTTTTGTATTTATATTTTCTATTATTATTTTAGTAAATATGCTCTATCCGACATTCCGTGCAATGTTCTTTGATAAGTTGACACCTTTACAGGATGAGAACTTAGATGCTGAGATCAAAAGATTGATGGATGAAACAGGATTTGTAAGCTCGGGTGTTTTTGTAAGTGATGCTTCAAAACGTGATGCAAGACTTAATGCCTATTTCGGCGGATTTGGAAAAGCAAAAAGGGTAGTGCTTTTTGATACTCTTTTAGAAAAGCTTTCAACAAGAGAGCTCTTAGCGGTACTCGGGCATGAACTTGGCCATTTTGCGCACGGTGACGTATATAAAAATATCGCAATGATGGGAGCAATTCTTTTTGCGATGTTCGCTCTTTTTGGAAATCTCCCTGAACATTTATATTTAGAGCTTGGTCTTTCACCGCAGCCGTATGTGGTTATGATACTTTTTATGTTGGTGATGCCTGTACTTGGATTTATAATGATGCCTATTATGGGATTTGTAAGCCGCAAGTATGAATATGCAGCTGATGAGATGGGAAGTAAGCTTGGAGGCAACGGCGGCGAGATAGAACTTGCAAATGCCCTAGTTAAACTTGTTGCAGAAAATAAGAGTTTTCCGTTGTCTCATCCGATCTATATCTTTTTTCACTATACACACCCACCGGTGATTGAGAGACTAAAAGTGCTTGGAATGGATATAAAAGGTGTTGATAAAAGTTCATTAGAGGGCAAATGCGAAGCAAATATATAGTCAAAGAACTTCTAAAAGATGTCAGTGCAAAATTAGCACATATCGAACGCTCACAAAGAGAAGCACAACTGCTTTTAATGTTTTATCTTGATAAAGATGAACTTTGGCTTATCACCAATCAAAACTCTGAAGTTGAAGTTGGTGAGGATTTTTTTGCTTTAGTTGAACGAAGAGCGAAAAATGAACCTTTTGAATATATTACAAACAGAGTCAGTTTTTACTCTGAGGAGTTTTATATAGACGAAGGTGCTTTGATCCCAAGACCTGAGACGGAACTTCTTATAGATGAGGTGATAAAACGTGTCCCGGCTGATTCTGAACTGACTTTTGTTGAAGTTGGAGTAGGGAGCGGGATCATCTCTATTATGCTTGCTCTACATTTTAAAAATGCAAAGTTTATAGCGGTTGATATCTCTCCTAAAGCTTTAGAGGTAACAAAGAAAAATCTTGCAAAATTTGATCTGCAAGACAGGGTTGAGTTACGTCTTGGCTCGCTTCTTGATGAAGTGGAGGAAGAGATCGATTATCTGGTTTCAAATCCACCATATATCGCGAATGATGCAGCACTGGAATCAAACCTCTCATATGAACCGCAAAATGCACTTTTTGGCGGTGAGATCGGAGATGAGATCATTCAGGAACTTCTTGATGAAGTCTTAAAACGAAAAATTAAGTTTTTTAGTTGTGAGATGGGTTATGATCAAAAAGATAAAATACAGAATTATTTGAAAAACAAATATTACACAAGTTTAGATTTTTATAAAGACCTCAGTGATTTTGATCGGGGTTTTACCTTAAAGGCAACACAATGATAAAAAGAAATATATTTTTAGACTTTAGTTATTTACTAGTAATAGCTGCAAGTCTCGGTGGCGTTTTAGCCTTAGGTGCATTAGTGGCACCGGTTGTTTTTCATACAGATACAATGCTGGTTGGAGCACTTTTAGATAATTACAATGCCGGAATAATTATGGGTGAGATTTTTCGTAGATTCTCGTACTGGATCTACTTTTTAGCTGCATACGTATTTATCTATGAAGCACTTATGTATAAACAGGGGCAACGTGATAATATTGCACTCATTAGTAGCTTTTTAACTATTGCAACATCTTTAATGTTCTCGGCAGTATATTCACCGAAAATTTTAGCTATGCAGGCACTAGGTACTGAAGCGACGCAAAGCGATACATTTCAAAACATCCATATAGCAAGTGAGATAGATTTTAAGATTTTAGCAGTTTCACTACTGGTATTATTTATTCGTCGCTTGATGTTGCTACGTATCTCTTAACAGTTTTTTAACACTTTTTCGATAGAATCTTTTTACCTTAAATACAGAGGCTAAAAAGATGCAATCTCTCAAAATTTTTATCCTATTTTTACTCTCAACTACACTTTATGCAGCTCCAAACTATTCAACTGCGATCAAAGAGAAAAAGATCTACCCTATGGGGAAAAAGATCTATGCCTCAAGATGTCAGCAGATAGATGTAAACAGTTACGCCTCTTACGAATCTTTACTCAAAGCTATAGATGAAAAATCTTTATGCAAAAAACTAAACCCTAAACATCTTGAAGCACTCTCTTTATACCTCTGGGACCTGCAACGCAGAGATACCAAAGAGAAACATTACGGCAAGTTAATTGTATCTCATCAGGATAAGTGTCCGGTGTGTGGAATGTTTCTGTATAAATATCCCACTTGGATAGCAAAGATTCAGTATGAGAATAAAGCGTACTTCTTTGACGGGATTAAAGATCTTTTCAAGTACTACTTTGAACATCAAAAAAATATACAAGAGATACTGGTACAAGATTATTACACGCAAAAAGCTTTAGATGCAAAAGAATCTTTTTTTGTTATAGGCAGTGACGTGTATGGACCTATGGGGAACGAGTTTATCGCTTTTGAAACACTCAAGTCGGCAAAGAAGTTTATGGTTGATCATAAAGGGAAAAAGCTCCTCAGATTTGATGAAATTAGTGAAGATACGGTGTACGGTTTAGATGATTAGTTTTAACTCTCAACTTTTTGTGTATGCACTTCATACGCTCTTTCGTTTTTTTACTAAAAATCTTTTTGTTGTGATCGTATATACACTTCTTGTAGGACTGCTCTCTTCGTTGTTCTTTATACAAACAAGTGTTAAGTACCAGGTTGACAAAATAGCAGCTCAATATCCCGATATCGTAGTGCAAAACCAAAAAGCGCAAAGATATACAACGATAGATGATACAAATCTCAACAAGATATATGAGATTTATGGTGTGAATGATGTTGTAGCTCGTGTGTACGGGGAGTATGAATACAAACAAGCAGATCTCAGTTTTAAGATTGTAGGGGTAGATATATTTGAAACACAAAAAGAACCTTACCTTGAGAGTGTACTTAAATCGTCTGAACTAAGAGGAGGGGAGATGTTCCTCTCAAAAGAGTTAGCTGAGCTTTTTGCAAAGAACTATTATAGAGATGAGTTTAATTTTTTACAACCCTCTTTAAAAGTGAAAAAGATGGGTATCGCTCAAAGCTTTAAGAGTGACGCTATAGATAAAAAATATCTGGCCGTAATGAGTAAAGAGGATGCAAAAGAGATCTTTGGATATAAAGCAAACGAGTTTACCGATATAGCTGTTTATCTCTCAAACCAAAATGAGCTGATGAACGTGATTACACAACTCCAGCAACTCTATCCAAATGCAAAAATGGTTACAAAGGAGGATGAACAAACAAATATTGAGATGTTATTTGATTATGACAGCGGGATTTTTATTACACTGTTTATTATCTCAATCTTTACATTTTTTATGATCGTATATGATAAAACAAACAGTGTAAGCAGCAGTGAAAAAAGGGAGATAGGGATACTTAAAGCTTTAGGGTGGAGGGTAGAAGATATTCTGCGTGTAAAGATATATGAAGCGAGTATTATTTCGATTTTTTCATACATCTTTGGTGTTGTATTGGCGTTAGGCTATCTTTACTTCTTTGACGGGTATTACCTACGGGATATCTTTTTAAATATAGCAGGGGTAGAGCAGATAGACTCTTTAGAACTAAGAGTAGACCTACAACCTTTAGCTATCGTATTTTTCCTGAGTGTCCCGGTATATATTGCCGCAACTATTATTCCGTCATGGAAGATAGCAACTCAGGATGCTGATGAGGTGATGAGATGATCCGGTTAATCCAACTCAATAAATCGTATAAAGAGAAATCTGCTCTTAAAGATATCAATCTCTCATTTAAAGAGGGTGAACTTGTTGTTCTTAAAGGAGTGAGCGGTAGCGGGAAAACTACAATTCTTTCTTTAATATCGGCGCTTTTAAAACCGACAAACGGTGAGGTGATTGTAGATGGGAAAAAGCTTTCAAGAATAGCGGATCATTTTGCAAGTGAATTTCGCCGCGATAATATAGGTTTTATTTTTCAGAGATACAACCTTATCCCAAACATGAGTGTGGCTGAGAATATCCTCCTTCCGCTGCGACCGTTAAACCTTCCAAAAGAGGAGTTGCAAACGAGGCTGGATAAGCTGCTGGAGCTTTATAAACTCCAAGAGTATAAAGACAATTATTCCCAAAACCTCTCAGGTGGACAACAACAGCGTGTGGCAATTGCAAGAGCTATTGTAAATGACCCGAAAATCATACTCGCAGATGAACCGACATCAAACCTGGATAAAGAGCTCTCGTTAGAGTTTATAGAGCAGATAAAAGCTCTTAAGAGTGAAAATAAAACGATCATTATAGCGACGCACGATCCGCTCTTTTTTGAGCTTGATTTTGTTGATCGCATCGTAGAGATTGAAAACGGACAACTAAAAGCATGAGTTTAACGCCTGAAGTTTTAAGTATCTATATCGTTGATATACTTTTTCTGTTTTTCGCGTCGATCGCCTTTTATTTGAGTCTAAAAATTACACTGGGATACGATCGAAATAAAAATACGCAACAGCAGTATGAGCTTGAGAAAAAAAGCTACCTGGCAGCTACCATTATCAAGTTTATTTTCTTTATCAAGATCCCGATGTTTGTCTTCTTTGTCTTTACCCTCGATAAGATCTCAAATATCTTAGTAGGTGCAATGTGTGCAGCCGGAGTTGTCAATGCAACCGAGTACGGTGTACCGTTACTGATACTTAAAATGTTAAATCTGTATCTCTTTGCGTTTTGGATCACACTCAACAGTGAAGATATGAAATATGAAGAGCAAAAATATTTTCGTGCAAAGTTTTTACTTTTTATCGTTGCTTTTGTTTTACTTCTGATTGAGATTATTACAGAGATAGTGATGTTTTCAAGTATAGATATAAACAGTATTGTAGATTGTTGCGGTGCTATTTTCTCTGTGACAGATACTACCTATATCTCTGAGCTTTTATCGAAAGATACACTCTTAGTAACTCTATTTTATGGAAGTTTTATCCTGTTAGCACTCTCTTTCCTCTTAAAACAAAGAGCTCTTTACGGAGTGTTGAATCTTCTGTTTGTAATCGTATCTATATTGTCGCTTATATCATTTTTCGGCACCTATATATATGAACTTCCGACACATCACTGTCCGTTTTGTATGTTGCAAAAAGATTATAACTATATAGGGTATTTTTTATATATCTTTTTATTTTACGGAACATATTACGGAGTATCTCTTGCATTTTTAGAGTATGAAAGAAAAGAGGTAAAAAGAAGATTTAATCTCTCACTACTGTTTAATTTTATCTATTTAGTATTAGTGAGTTATTTTCCGATAAGTTATTATTTTAAAAACGGAGTTTGGCTTTAACGATTAGGGCCAAATTTATCGTTCCACCACTCTTGCGGCGTATATGTAGCTGTTTTGATACTCTCTTCATCAAACGGGTATTCAAAGTTGTCACAGTAGTTCATAATAGTTTCATATGCTTCATTTATTTGCATACTCATCTGTGTTGCGCGATCGGGATTCTCTTTATGTTTATCTGGATGCCATTTCTTCATGAGAAGTTTGTATTTTTGTTTGATTTCTTTTAGAGAGGATTTTTCACGAAGACCAAGGAGTGATTTGGCCTTCATGAGTTTTTCAAAGGAGGAGTTCAATAGCTCTAGTCTTGTTGTTTTCTCATATATGCAGGGATATCTAGGTAGTCACCGTCTAGCTCTCCGCCTACAACCATACGAGGGCTCATTCTTACTTTTGGAGTAATTGGTTCTTGAGCTTCAAAGTCAGTATTATTTGTTAATACTTCCTCTTCCTCTTTATCAAAACCAGTTGCTACGATAGTAATTCTTACATAGTTTTCAGGAAGATCTGCATCTGTTGAAGTTCCCCAGATAACATCTGCTTCATCGTGAGCACTTTCGTGTACAACTTCCATAGCTTCAGACATATCGATAAACGAGAAGTCAGGGTGGATTTTAAAGTGTACAAGTACACCCATTGCACCGTTGATAGACATATTGTCAAGTAACGGAGACTCGATAGCCGCTTTAATAGCTTCATAAGCAGCATTTTCACCTTCATGCTCACCAACACCCATAAGTGCCATACCTCTATGACTCATTACAGTTTGTAGATCGGCAAAGTCAAGGTTGATGTCGTTATCACCGCTTGATAAAATAACACCAGATGTTCCGCTTACAGCTTGTGCTAAAACGCTATCTACGATCTTGAAGCTCTCTTTTAGACCAAGTCTTCTGTCGATGATAGATAAAAGTTTGTCATTTGGAATAACTACGATAGAGTCACTCTCTTTTTTCAGCTCTTCTAAACCTGCATCTGCAAGTTGTAGTCTTTTCTTCCCTTCAAATTTGAAAGGTTTTGTAACTACTGAAATAGTAAGTGCGCCTACCTCTTTTGCGATCTGAGCAACAACAGGTGCAGCACCAGTACCAGTACCTCCACCAAGACCAGCAGAGATAAATACGATATCAGCACCCTCTAAAGCGTTTCTAATTTCATCATAGTTCTCTAGTGCAGAATCACGACCAACTTGTGGCTTCATACCAGCTCCAAGACCTTTTGTCAGGTTTGCACCGATTTGGATCTTTGTTGCAGATGTGTTTTCGTTAAGTACTTGCGCATCCGTATTTACAAGCATCATCTCGATGCCACCCACACCTTCATTTAGCATATGACCGATCATGTTGCCGCCACCGCCGCCAACACCTACAGCAATAATTCTTGCACCGCTTGGGTTTTGTACCTCTTCAACTATAAATGGTTCCATTATCTCACTCCTTTAAAATAACTGTGTAGCCCAGTTCCAAAATTTGCTAACAACACTAGGTTCATCACTCTTTTTCTCTTTTGATGCCTCAAGGTTAACCATCTTAGTAGTTTCCTCTTCCTGCTCAGCTACAGGTACACTCTCTTGCATCGATTGATTAAAATCAACTTTTACATTAGATGTAGGTTCTTCATTTGAATGACGAACTCTTTTATTGACATCAATTTCATACGGCGTATACGGTGTAGCTGAAAACATTATAAGACCTACCGCACTTGCATATTCCGGCTCGAGAAGTCCTTCAAAAAGACCATCCATCTCCATCGGTTTTGCTAAACGCACAGGGACAGAGCCAAAAGTAGCAATTGCCAGATCACGAATACCTTCCATTTTTGAAAAACCGCCGGTAAGGACTACACCTGCACCGATCTGGTCTTTAAGTCTACTGTTTTCGATAAACTGAGCAAGAATCATCAGTGTCTCTTCAACTCTTGCAAAAACTACATTATGTACAACTTCTAATGATACTTCATGTGTAGTATGCTCATCACCGATAATAGGTAATTCAATTAGATCGTTGCTTGGAGTTAATAGTGAACCAAAGTCCAGTTTTACTTTATCTGCTGCATTAAGCGGTGTATGAAGTGCCATTGAAAGGTCACTTGTTACATGTTTTGAACCAACACCGAGATATTCGTTATATCTGATCGCATTACCTGAATAGATAGCTATGTTACTTGTCTCAGCACCCATGTCGATAACAGCAGCACCAAGCTCTTTTTCATCTTCATTTAAAACGGCAATTGCTGAAGCGTATGAGTTAAGAACAATGTTTTCAACTTCAACACCCGCACCGCGAACCGCTTTTTTCAGGTTGTTCAGGTTTGATTTTTGTGTAGTAATGATATGCGTTTCAACTTCAAGACGCGATGCATTCATCCCGAGTGGATCTTCGATAAAGTCTTGATCATCTACTTTAAAGTTATATGGAAGTGCATGGAGTACTTCATATTCGTTAGGGATATTTGCATTGTAAAGCGATGTGTGCATTACACGTTTGATCTCATCAAAGCTTATCTCTTTTGATTGGATATTTACAATCCCGTTTGAGTTTAAACTTTTAGTATATGCACCAGATATTGAAACTATAGCACTCGTTGCAGTTGAACCAGATACTCTTTTAGCATCTTCAACAGCTGTTTTTATACTACGAGCTGCAAGTTCAATATTTACAATACTTCCCTTTTTCAGACCTTGCGCTTTAGTGGTACCGGCACCTGTGATAGTTATAGAGTTGTCATCTGCTATGTCAGCAGTAATTGCACAAATCTTTGTCGAGCCAATATCTATGGCTAAAACATTTCTACTCAATTTAGAGTCCTTGGATAAATATCTCAGTTTTATATCTATTTTGTAGAGTTTTTATCAACCCTTCACTAAAGATACTAGTTTTTAATCTAGCTACCACATCAGCTTGATCATTATTTGAATTTTTAAGCAACTTTTGTTCCAAAATGTTAAAGAGAACAATTTTTCCACTTTGTAAAGTTACAAAACTGCGTTTTTTGTCTGAAGTAAAAAGCTTTTGTAAAAATTCAGCACTTTCCATATCGTTTAACGAAGCTAATTTACCTACTGATTCCATTGTTAAAAATTCAGATTTTTGCCCTTTGAATACAGCAACTGAATTGTTAGCTAATTCTAAAATTTTCTCTTTTTTCTTTTGGTCGATATAAAAAGGTAAAACTTTTGATTTCGCTTGCTCAAACGTTTTTGGCGTCGCAGGATTTACTTTAACCAGTTCAAAACTATAATATACACCATCTACGTTAATAGGTTTGATAAAAGGCTTTGTCATAGCTGTTGTTGAGAGTTTTTGTAACACTTCTGCGTTAAACGGGTTTTTGTTATTTGAAACTACAGCTTCATTGATAGTAACTGTTTTATCAAGCTTACCGTTTTTATAATCAACAAAAGTTCTTAAAGCCGCTTTTTTTGTAGCTGCCGCATTTAACTCTGCTATAACTGCGTCTTTCGCTTCTTCAAGTGAAAGAATTTTCCCATCGTTGTCTTTAAAATGGTTTTTGTTGTCTTGGTAATGATCAGCAATTGTTGCATCATCATATGTAGCAGTTACATTTTCTTGTTTGATAAACTTTACGTTGTAACTTACTTCATTCATAAATTTATTTTGCATTGTTAGCCAAAAAGATTTTAGATCCTCATCTTTAATCTCTATATTGATCTCTTCTGTAGATAATACTTTGTATTCGATCTTATCTGAAATACTTAAAAGTGTGTCTAAGATTTTAGCTTCATTTTTACTTGTTTTTACGTTCAGTAAAGAGATCGTTTTTTGAATAAGAAGTTGTTTTCTTAACTCTTGTTCATACTCTGCAATGCTTAGTCTGTTTTGAGAGAGAACTTGTTTATATACTTCTTTATCAAATACACCATTATTGAAGAAGTTTTTATCTTGTTTGAGCTGATCGTAGAGCTCTTGATCGTTGATGCTAAGATTATATGATTGCGCCAGGTTCACTAAAAGTGCTTGGTTGATTAGTTGTTGCAATGCTTGTTGTTGCAGTCCAAACTGTTTTGCTCTCTCTTCGTCAAAATTACCTTGGAACATCTGTGCATATTGTTGATAGAGTCTAGAGTAAGACTTTTGGAGTTCACCCATACTAATCTCTACTTCACCTACTTTAGCAACTGCTCCGGCTTTATCACCGTAGTTATATTGACCCCATCCAACAAAACCTGCACCTACAAATGCGATTGTTGAAATCCAGATAGTAATTATAAGCCACTTTTTGTGTCTTTGCATCCATGTAATCATAAAAAATATATCCTCTTGGTGTAATTTGCGATATTTTATGTAATTTAGCCTTTAAACTTGATAAAGAAACGATACAAAGATATAATCTTGCCAAAAAAGTATTAGAGATTATGAAAGAGGTATATTATGAAGAATAAAGAATTGAAAAATAGAGACCTAGAAGTATTATGGCATCCTTGTACACAGATGAAAGATCACGAGACTTTACCTCTTATACCTATAAAAAAAGCTTATGGAGTATATCTTGAAGATTTTGAAGAAAATAAATACATAGATGCAGTGAGTTCTTGGTGGGTAAATATATTTGGACATACAAATAAATATATAAATTCTAAAATAAAAGAGCAGTTAGATACATTAGAACATGTTATTTTAGCAGGGTTCACACATGAACAGGTGATCAGACTTTCAGAAAGGCTTGTAAAACTTACTCCAAAAGGGCTTGATAAATGTTTCTATGCGGATAACGGTTCATCTGCAGTGGAAGTTGCTTTAAAGATGAGTTACCATGCAAACTTGAATGACGGAAAAAACAAACCGCTGTTTGTATCACTGACAAACTCGTATCACGGTGAGACGATCGGAGCACTGAGTGTCGGAGATGTTGAATTGTATAAAGATACATATAAGCCTCTATTAATTCAATCTATCCAAACGCCTGTACCCAAAGATATGTCGATTGAAGCAGCGCGTGAAGCAGCAGATGCATTTGAAAAATTATGTCAAGAACGTTCTGATGAGATCAGTGCCATTATATTAGAACCTCTTATACAAGGGGCTGGGTATATGCATATGTATCATCCGGAATTTTTAGTGTTTGTACGTGATATCTGTAACCGTTATGATGTTCATCTTATCGCCGATGAAGTTATGGTTGGGTTTGGTAGAACAGGGGAGTTGTTTGCATGTGACGTTGCGGGAATCTCACCTGATTTTATTGTACTTTCAAAAGGATTAACAGGTGGTTATCTACCTTTATCTGTCGTACTCACATCAAATGAAATCTATATGAAGTTCTATTGTGATTATAATGAATATAAAGCTTTCTTACACTCCCATTCATATACCGGAAATGCACTGGCTTGTGCAGCTGCTAATGCAACCTTAGATATATTTGAAAATGAAAATATTATAGAGAAGAACAGAGTACTTAGTGAGCATATGTCAAGACGATTGCAGGAGTTTGAAACACTTGAAAATGTTGCAAGTATTAGACAAACGGGGATGGTGTGTGCCGTAGAACTTAAAGGATATACTACAGAAGACAGGATAGGGTTAAAAGTCTATGATTACGGTTTGAAAAACGGTGTGCTGCTTCGTCCTTTAGGACATGTGGTATATTTCATGCCTCCATATATCCTGACTCAAGAGGAGTGTGACAAGATGTTCGATATAGCACTAGAGGCTGTGAAGTCACTCTAGTTTAGTTCTAAATCGATACTATTGTTATTATCGAGCATCAATAGTCTACAGCTTTTTTCCAAGATGGCAAGTTTTTTTGCCATCTCATGGATATCTCTGTTGTAAGCATACACCCCATATCCGCGTATAATCATAATATTAGTGTTATTTGTTTGAAAATAGTAAGGGATCTCACTTCTTGCACGATCATACCAGTCTTCAAACTGTTTAGGATCGTATATTTCAATATTTCCGAGTACTTTGTGTCCAAAATAATCTTTTGGAGAGATTATGTTGTGGTAGAGTGAGTATGCAGTGGTAAACTGTGGCATAGAGAAACAGATGAATTTTGCATCAGATATTTTTGAGTAGATATTTTGATGGATATCGGCATCTATACTTGCCTGGTGCCATCTGTAATCTTTTTTAAAATAAAGCTCTATTAATGCATTTTCATCAAGATCATCAAAAACAGCCTCTTTTGTATTTATTAAAAAACGTCCCGATTCAGTTTTTGCTGAAAGGGAACCGTGGTAGATCCCGAAGAAATCCTTTCTAAACATAGAAAGAGATAAAGAGGAGAGCTTGCGTTTGAGATGATCTTTATTCATTGTTAGACCTTTTTATAACTTCTAAAATTTGTCAGTAAACTATACAAGAGGTCTACTTAAACCAACTTTTCATTTTATCGATTACTGAATCGAGTACACCTTCATGCGGTTTTGACTCAACTCCGAAAGACTCTTGAAGTTTGTTTAATAACTCTAATTGCTCATCATTTAATTTACTTGGATACTGGAGGTTGATAACGGCAATTAAGTTCCCTTTACCATGTCCGTGAACATCCTCTATACCTTCACCTCTAAAAGTGTATCTTTGTTTATCACGAGTACCGTACTCAAGTTTTAACTCCAGTTCACCTGTAAGTGACGGGATTGTAAGGGTATCACCTTTGATCGCTTGAGTAAAAAATACAGGGATTTCGATATAAACATCATTATCATCACGGATAAAGTGTTTGTCGGGCTGTACGTCAAAAGTTACGTAAAGATCACCGCGGTTTCCTCTTTTACCTATGTTACCTTTACCTGAAACTCTCAGTCTGTTACCAGAATCTATACCTTGAGGTACTTTAATAGAAATACTCTCTTTTACAGTTTTATATCCATCACCTTTACATGTTGAACATCTTTCAGTCGCTGCACTTCCCGTACCGTTACAGTGTGGACATGTTTGAGAGAAAGTCATAAAACCTTGTTTCATAAACACTTGGCCTTGTCCCCCACAATGTGGACAAGTTGAAAGTTTTCCATCTTTTGCACCTGTGCCGTTACAATCACCACAAGCATCTTTATAAGAGTAGTTGATCTCTTTTTCACATCCAAAAACAGCTTCTTGGAAAGTTATTTTCATATCTATATTCATATCAAGCGGATATTTGTCCATATCGGCCGGGTTTCTTCTGCGAGAACGACTGCCTCCGCCAAATCCGCTAAACATCTCTTCAAAGATAGCACCGAGATCGTCAAAGCCGCCAGATGAGCGTGAGCCTCCACCCATCCCAGAAAGACCCTCTTTACCGTATCTGTCATAGATACTTCTTTGTTGTTCATCGCTTAAACACTGGTATGCTTCATTACAAAGCTTGAACATTTTTTCCGCTTCATCGTCTCCGGGATTTTTATCTGGATGGTATTTTTTTGCCATCTTTCTATAAGCTTTTTTGATCTCTGCCTTATCTGCAGTTTGTGATATTTCTAAAATCTCATAATAGCTTAACTCTTCCATTTTTATCCTATATATACGTTTTGGTGGAATTATATCGTTTTTTCCTAACTTTAAATTGAGACTAAAGTTGCATAACTATATAATCCTTTTATGAATAGAGCTATAGTTTTAATTATTATCACAACACTGTTTTTTGGATGTTCTCAAAAAAATCTCAAGCAAGAGGTTGAAGTGATGCAAAAAAGTAGTTTTGATGCATTACCTCAAAGTTTTACCAATGAGGATTTTCAAAATGTTTTAGAACTTTTTCAAGAGAATTGTCAAGCAAAAAGAACACTGAAGCTTTATCCTAAGTTATGTGAAAAATCTTTAGAAGTTGAGAATCCGAGAAACTTTATATTGCAAAACTTTCAGCCTTATAAGTTAAACAATGAAAAGGGCGAGGGGTTATTAACAGGATATTATTTAGCAAGTATAAACGGTTCTTTGGAAAAAACAGATGTTTATAAATATCCGGTCTATAAAACACCGGTAGATTTGGTAAGTGTTAATCTCTCTGAAATCTATCCCGAATTAAAACATTACAGACTTCGCGGCCGCCTGGTTGAGGGCAAAGTGATCCCTTACTATAGCAGATCGGAAGCTGAAAATATAGAAGCTCCCGTACTTTGTTACTGTGATTCTAAAATAGATAAGTTCTTTTTGGAGATTCAAGGTTCCGGAAAAGTGTATCTTGATGATAACACTACCATGTACATAGGATACGATAATCAAAACGGCCGTAAGTATAAGGCGATCGGAAGATATCTGGTAGCTCAGGGTGAGATGAAAATAGAAGATGTATCGATGCAGAGTATAAGAGCCTGGCTTGAATCTCATCCCAAACGTATTGATGAAGTATTAAACTATAACGATTCAATGGTGTTTTTTAGAAAAAAAGCAAAAGGGGCGTACGGGGCACTCGGCATAAAACTTACACCCATGCGCTCGGTTGCAGTCGATCGTAAATATATAAAATTGGGATCTATGTTATACTTAGATGCTGATTTAGAGGATAGAAAAATTAGCAAAATTGTCTTTGCACAAGATACCGGTGGAGCGATTAAAGGGAGTGTAAGAGCCGACTTTTTTACAGGCTTCGGAACAGAAGCCGAGGAGCTTGCCGGTAAGTTAAAGGCACCGCTGAAATTATGGGTATTTTTACCAAAAGAAGAGAAAAAAGAGAGAGATGAATAGTTCATTAGATAAATTTAACCGTTTAGTTGATGCCCTCCAAGAGTTACCCACTATCGGAAAAAAATCAGCTACACGACTTGCATATTTTATGATCATGAACGATACATATGCAGGGATGAAGATAGCCCATGCTATCGAAGATGCTCTGGGTTCTTTAAAGAAATGCAGAATATGCGGCGGGATGAGTGAAGATGAGATCTGCCATATCTGTTCAGATGAAAATCGTGATACTACTTTGCTATGTATGGTCGAAAACGCAAAAGATATTTTACTGCTTGAAGAGAACGGTCTTTTTGAAGGGAAGTATTTTGTTTTAGAAAGTTTAGAGGAGTTGAGTGTCTCTCATTTAGAAGATATAGTGAAAAACGGGGTGGAAGAGATCTTGTTTGCCCTTACACCTTCTATTGCAAACGATGCAGTGATTTTATATATTGAAGATAAGTTAAGCCACTATAATGTCCATTTCTCGAGAATTGCTCAGGGTGTTCCAACCGGAGTTAGTTTGGAAAATATCGATCTTTTATCTTTAACAAGAGCTTTAGAGGATAGGGTGAGAGTATAAATGAAATATATACTGGTATTACTTCTTGTTTGCAATGCACTTTTAGCAGAAGAGGATCTTAGAGATGAACAATGGTTTAGCGGTTCAGACTTAGAAGCATACAAAGTAAACTATTTTTGTCCGGCTTCCTATAGAGACAAAAGTTATACTTCTTTTATAAAAGATACGGAATATAAACATACTGAGGTTGAAGTCCAGATCAGTATTAAATATAATGTTGCAAAAAATATATTTGGTTTAGGGGGAAAATATTATGCCTCATACTCTCAACATGCATTTTGGCAGCTTTATACAACTTCAAAACCTTTTCGTGAAAATATATATAACCCGGAACTATTTGCACGCTACGATATAAAAAGCTTGAATATAGAACACCTAGATAGCCTGCAACTCGGATATGAACACCAATCTAACGGAAATCCGGATACTACATATACGACAGTAGACGGAGAAGCAATCGGTAATATCTCAAGGGGGATAAATACTCTTTACGCAACTGTAGGGTTGATACATGGAAATCTGCATACGGATTTAAGAGTTTGGTATCCTATTTTTTCATTAGAAGATAATCCTGATATTATGGATTATATAGGTTACACAGGTTTAGGTGTAAAATACTTCGCCGGTGAAGAAGTGTTTTCAATGGATCTAAGAGGAAATTTAGCGACAAAAAAGGGTTCTGTCGAAGTGGCTTATGCATATCCGGTTGGACGTGCAGTTAATCTCTACTTTAAAGTTTTTAGCGGTTATACAGAAACTTTAATCGACTATAAAAATTATGTCAATAAGTTTTCTATAGGTTTTAGTTTCTCAAGATAAAAGTTTAATAGAGAAAGCTTTTTTGCATCTGCTCTTTGATATCCTCTTTTTTCAGGGCAAAGTTTGTAAATAACTCATTAGCAAGTACCCCTTGTCCTAAAAGCATATCTACACCGTCTTTAAAAGGGATTTTCTTCTCTTGTGAGAGTTGTAAAAAAGGTGTTAGTTTTCCGTAGATAGCATCAGCTGCATAACGTGTATGGCTAAGGATATCTTCGATCATCTCTTTTGGAGCCGGAAGATTATTATCAGATAAACCCGCACTGGTTGTATTGACTACAAGATCAAACTCTGAGACTTTAAAGTCATCCCATGTAAAGACTTTACATCCAATAGAGCTGAAAAACTCAAGACGTCCTGCAGAACGGTTTAGAACACTAACATCTAAACCTTCTTCGAGAAACTTCATACTAAGTGCTTTTGCAGTACCGCCTGCACCGATAATAAGTACTTTTTTGATGTTTTTAAACTCTTCAATGCTAAACATAAAACCGTCTGCATCGGTATTATAACCGATCAGCTTACCGTTTTCATTGATCAAAGTATTTACAACACCTACTTTTTGTGCAAAGCCTCTTACTTCATCACACGCTGCATAGGCTGCCTCTTTATGCGGAACAGTTACATTTGCACCGCTTAGTTTGAGATCGAAAAAAGTTTCTTTGAGTTTTTCACCGTCTAATAAGTGAGTGCGAGTATAGCACCCTTCGTAGCCCATGTTTTTAAAAACAGTGTTGTGCATTAAAGGGCTTCGTGAGTGGGAAACCGGATTGCCGAATATAGAAAAAAGTTGCATCAGTTTTTATCTAAGTCCTCTAAAGAGTGGATAAGTGCTCCGAGTTTGTTTTTTACTTCAAGATACTCTAACTCATCGATACTGTCGGCAACAACACCTGCACCAGCTTGTAGTACCACTTTTTCAGGTTTTACAAGGGCAGTTCTAATTGTAATGGCACTATCCATATTCCCGTCAAACCCGAAGTAACCTATACTTCCACTGTAAAAACCGCGTTTAAGTCCCTCATACTCGGCAATAAGCTCCATTGCACGAATTTTTGGTGCTCCCGTCATTGTCCCTGCCGTGAATGTTGCCATAAAAAGGTCAAACATATCTTTATCTTCTTGAAGTTCGGCTACAACATCAGATACGATATGCATAACGTGAGAATAACGTTCAATATGCATCATATTCTCAACTTTTACGCTTCCTGTCTTTGCTACACGTCCAACATCGTTACGACCTAAATCGATAAGCATAAGGTGTTCAGCTAACTCTTTTGGATCAGCTAAGAGCTCCTCTTCAAGTTCCTTGTCGCGCTCTTTTGTTTTACCGCGTTTTCTAGTACCTGCAATAGGGCGGAGCAATAATTCACCCTCATCAAGTCTTACCATAACTTCAGGTGAAGAACCCACGATACTAAAATCTTCGTACTCCATTAAAAACATATATGGAGATGGATTTTTTGCACGTAAAATTCGGTAAAAACTAAATGGATCAACTTTGATGTTTCTTGTAAAGCGGTTTGTCATAAGGATCTGAAAAACATCACCCGATTTAATCATCTCTTTTGATTTCGCGATCATATCAAAGAACTTCTCTTTAGTATGGGCAAAACTTCCCTTGTCATCACCGATATTGTGTACACGGTGTTTATATACGTAAGTTGATTTGAGATGGTTTTCAAGATCATCAAACTGCTTTGCATAATCTTCTAAAGTAGAAACAAGTGTTATCTTGTTGTTTTTATGTGAATAGACAAGTACCATTTTCGGCAGAATCAGGTCAAGATCGGGAGTATCTAGCTCATCTTCAAGATTATCCATATAAGGCTTGAGAACAGGTTCAAACACTTTTACCATATCGTAACCGATGTAACCGATAAAACCGTCTACATAACCGATATTAAGTTCTCTTGCTATCTCTTTATAGATTGAAGAGTCTATCTTTGCATAATAGTTTTTTAAAAATGTAAAAGGGTTCTCATCTTTTGTATGTTTAGTGCCGTTTTGATCAGTATAAACTGTTTGATCATTAATATACTGTAATCTTTCTCTTGCACCTATACATATAAAGCTGTAATTACCTTCGCTTTGACTGGCACTTTCAAATAAATATGTAATCTCACCCTCAAAAAATTCTTTTATTTTTGAATAGACCGCTATGGGTGCTAGCTGGTCTAACGTAAACTGTTTATTATGTATCAATTTTGAGCCTGTAAAAATTATTTTAACTTCACTAAAAATGCACCCGGTTCAACTTTTGAACGTAGTACACGTCTTGCATCTCTAGCTTCTTGTTCTGTTGTAAAAGGTCCAACAAGTACTTTGTTTAAAGTTTTATTGTTAACTCTTACTTTATGGTACATATACTGGTAACCGAGTTTTGTAATAGATTGTAAAAATTTCTGATTCGGTTCATATTTTGTAAATGAACCAACTTGAATATAGTATGCTGCTGTATTAGTAACTTTTTGTGTTACAGGTTTTGGAGCAGGTTTTACTACTGTTTTTACCGGTTGTGTTTGTACAGTTGGTTTCACTTGAGGCTGCACAACATTTTCTTCTTGTGATTCCTCTTTTAACTTTTGTGCAATTTTATCTAAATCAGCATCATCTACACTATCATCTTCAATAACTTCAACCTCTTCAAAAAGTGGTTCATCATTTCTGGTTGTTTGTTCAGGAGCATTAGCACTCTGGATCTCTTCTTCAACAATGTTTTGTTGTGGTTTTGGTGGAATAACAGTTTGAGGCGTACCATTAATGTTATCTGAACCGCATGATTTCATAATTGTAACAACAGCAATAAGTATAATACCTAATGTTGCAATAGCCAACACCATTTTTTTACTAGAACCTGAAGATGAGCTCTTATTTAAAACGATATCACTTAGTTCATTGTTTTCATTCATAATTTTTACCTCAGTAGTTATTTGATTGATTTATAATACCAAAAATAGGATAAATAAACAACTGTATGACAGATGTATTACATATGTTTTCTAAAGAAAGCTAGTTGGCTTTTCTAAAGAAGTTACATGTGCTTTGACCAAGAAGCTCCACGCTCTTTTGCGTATACTTCATATGGTAGAGTTAAAATGTTGTATTCATCCGGCATATCATTGTTTGGAAACATACGCCATTGTTTTGGTTGTTTAGCAGCTAACTTCATACTTAACATTTTCCCAAGTTGGATAGCCTCTTGTAGAGTAGTATGCCCCTTGTGGATATAAACATGAAGATGACCCTCTGTTTTTGTTTTGTATGCAGTGAAGTTTATGAAGCCTTCTTCACGAAGAAGAAGTTGTGTTTTGTGGTAAAAGCGCTCCGGATCTCTGCCGTTGTAATCAATTACTATGTTTTCCACTTTATTGTGTTTATTCACAAGTGAATGTGCAACTGTAATTTCACCTTTTAGGTGTTTGTTGATCACTGATTGAGACAGCATCTCATCTACTCTTTCAAACTTGTTGTAAAAAGTACGACCTTTAAAGTTGATTTTGTCCACTACCGTATCTCTTTTGATCCAGTAGTGGTCTGTTACCATTTTTATAAGCTTGAGATCCATTGCGGTCATAATATATACCCGATTAGTACGTTGACTGGTTATATATTACAAAGTTTTGTGCTAGTTCTTTTAACTCTGCTTTTACTTGTGCTTGAAGTTCAGTATTGTTAATATCATCTAAAATATCAGCCATTTTGTTTGCAATAAGTTCAAACTCTTTTTCTTTCATACCGCGAGATGTAAGTGCAGGTGAACCTACACGAATACCTGAAGTAACGAACGGACTTCTTGTCTCACCAGGAACAGTGTTTTTGTTTACTGTAATACCAGCATTACCAAGAGCTGCATCAGCATCTTTTCCACTGAAGTCTTTGTTTAAGAAACTTACTAGTACTAAGTGGTTATCTGTTCCTCCACTTACTACATCGTATCCACGTTTGATAAGAACATCAGCTAAAACAGAAGCATTCTTTTTCACTTGCTTAGCATACTCTTTCCATTCATCAGAAAGGTTGTGTTTAAATCCAACAGCTTTAGCAGCGATTACATGAACAAGCGGTCCACCTTGAAGACCCGGGAAGATTGCAGAGTTAACTTTTTTAGCGATCTCTTCATCATTTGTCATGATCATACCACCACGTGGTCCTGCAAGAGTTTTGTGCGTAGTTGTAGTTACAACGTCAGCATATGGGAATGGGCTAGGGTGCTCACCTGCAGCTACTAAACCAGCGATATGAGCGATATCAGCAAATAAAATAGCACCAACTTCATCAGCAATTTCACGGAATTTTTTGAAGTCGATTTCACGAGCATAAGCAGATGCACCACATACGATGATCTTAGGCTGAGTGATCTTAGCGATATCCATAACTCTGTCGTAGTTGATTCTACCGTCAAGCTCTACACCGTAAGTGAAAGATTGGTAGTTTTTCCCAGAAAAGCTTGGTTTTGAACCGTGAGTTAAGTGTCCACCGTGGCTTAAATCCATACCAAGAATTTTATCACCAGCTTTTAAAAGTGCTGCATATACTGCACCGTTTGCCTGGCTTCCTGCATGTGGTTGTACGTTTGCATAGTTACAACCGAAAAGTTTACAAGCTCTATCGATTGCTAATTGCTCAACACCATCAGCATATTCACATCCGCCGTAATATCTTTTTGCCGGATATCCTTCAGCGTATTTGTTTGTAAAAACGCTTCCCATAGCTTCCATTACAGCCGGAAGTGTAAAGTTTTCAGATGCGATCATCTCTAAGTGATCAGTTTGTCTTTCAAGCTCTTGCTCACATAAGTTGTATACTTCTTCATCAAACTCTTTTAAAAAGCTCATACTCTAAAATTCCTCATTTCATAAAATTGGCAAGATTATACTAAAAATATCATAATAGAGTTCTGAATGTGAAGAAGAGAATTGGAGATTAATTTTTATAAAGGTTAAAATGTGATACGATCCTACCCCAAAATAAACAAAGGATTGTAGAATGATTAAAAATCTACTTGCATTTATAGGTGCTGTTGTAATTGTAGCTGTAATCGGTCTTTACGCTAGTTTCGGTTCAAAAGTTAGTGCGTTGGATTCAAAAGCGATGCCGGCTTTTATGGCTATGTTTGATAATATTTTAACTAATGGTGATCCTGCACGTGCTATGATGAAAACGTGGAAAGTTGAAGAAGGTATCAGTGGTGATGAAGTAAAAGAATCAATTGAAGCACTTACTGAAGAATACAATATGAGACTTACTGGTTATGTAAAAATGTATACAAAAGAAGATGCTGGACCAGATGAAGTTAAAGAAGCAAGAATTTTCTCTTTATGTAATCTAACTACTGCAAAAGTATTCTTAAATTATTCACAATGGTATGGTGGTTTTATGCCATGTAGAATTATGTATATTCAATACGGAAACGGTGATGCAAATTTAATTAGTATGGATATGACATTGGCAATTCATGGTGGTAAACCACTTCCAAAAGAGATGCTAGAAGCTGCTCTTAAAGTAAAAGAAGCTATGGAAAAAGTTCCAGAACGTGCTGCAAAAGGTGATTTCTAAGGAAATTATCTTTCTTCAGAAATTTTTGGACTTCTAAGATTTAGATGCATAGCATCTGAGATAACGATTGAAGATAGCAAATGACTTTCCGCTAGGTAATTTATTTGCTACTCTGTTTTATTATCTTTTTTTAGCATGGTTTGCTTATATTTTTCAATTTCTTTATAGGTCATTGAAAGACCACTATAATAAGAAAATAATACAAATAATAATACAGGTAAAGCAAAAAAAGATAAAACTGGTTGCCACTTGGTAATAATAAATAGTAGAAATAATATAAAATGACCAGTATATATCATACCTATTCCACTTTCAAAATTTTTAGATGCGTTTAAAATTTCAATATCTATATTAGAATATTTTTCTTTAAGAAGATACCTTATTATTAAAATATATATTATAATTAGTGCAAAATACCAATTGTCTTCAGATATACCAAAACTATTTCGAAGTATTGACATTGTTATAAACAATAAGATTGGTGCTATGATAAAAATATAAACACTCCATCTAGCAACTATATATGCTTTTATCAATTTAATCCCCCTAATCGAACATCTTTCAACGAACATCTTTCAACGAACATTATATATAGATCAGCTTGATATGAGATAAATAAATGAACACCAAAAATGTTAATTTCAATTATAAAATTATTGCAAAATACAATACTTTGTTTAATTGATTTGGAAAAGAACTAAAATTTTTCAAATATCAATGTTCATTTAAAAATATATTTGCCGTTATTTGATCATTTTGTCGTTTGATTGGCAGAAAAAAGTGTTAAATGTACATTTTGTCATTTAATTTTTAGGGGAGGGGGCAAGGAGTAGGTAACTCCTTGTAAACTATTTTTCTTCTTCTTCACTTTCTTCGTGAGAAGTTTCATTGTGTAGAGGTTTCATAGCCGGGAACAGTAATACATCACGAATACTATGTTCATTTGTAAGAAGCATTACAAGTCTGTCAATACCAATACCTTGTCCTGCAGTCGGTGCCATTCCGTAGCTGAGTGCTTCAACGAAATCGCTATCCATTTCATGAGCTTCATCATCACCGCTGTCTTTTGCAGCCATTTGTCCTTCAAAACGCTCTAGCTGATCAACTGGGTCATTTAACTCGCTGAATGCATTTGCAATTTCACGACCTGCAATGAAAAGCTCAAATCTTTCAGTGATAGCAGGGTTCTCATCACTTCTTCTTGCAAGTGGAGAGATCTCTACCGGATACTCTGTAATAAATGTCGGATCGATCAGTTTCTCTTCAACAAACTCGTCAAAAAGTTCCCCTTGAAGTTGTCCAAGATTCATAGCTTCATTTACATCGATGTTTTTAGATTTTAAAAACTCTACGATTTTATCTTTGTCGTATACGATCTCTTCAGGAACACCACCGATCTCTGAAAGAGATTTAATAAGTGGAATTTCCGTAAAGTTATCAAAGTTAACTTCCATATCACCGTACGGTAAAATAGTTGGAAGGTTTAGGTGATCAAAAAGGTAGTGAAAATACTCTTTAGTGATCGCAATTAAATCTTTGTAGGTTTTGTATGCCCAGTAGAACTCGATAGAAGTAAATTCAGGATTGTGTGTAGCATCCATACCTTCATTTCTAAAGTTTCTATTGATCTCAAATACCGCTTCAAATCCACCAACGATTAGTCTTTTTAGGTAAAGCTCAGGTGCAATTCTTAAGTATCTGTCAATTCCAAGTGCATTATGGTGTGTAACAAACGGTTTTGCATTTGCTCCACCCGCAATAGGATGCATCATAGGTGTTTCAACTTCTAAGAACCCTTTGTCTTCAAAGAATCTTCTTGTAAGAGAGATCACTTGTGAACGGATCTGGAACGTACGTCTTACTTCAGAGTTCATAATAAGGTCAAGATATCTTTTTCTGTATCTGATCTCTTTATCTGTAATTCCGTGGAATTTTTCAGGTAGCGGAGAGATTGCTTTTGTTAAAAGTTTAAGTTCATCTACATGTAAAGAAAGTTCCCCTTTACCTGTAACAAACGGATAACCTCCAACTTCGATAATATCACCAACTTCAATGTTTTTCTTAAAAGTTTCATTGTAGAAACCTTCAGGAAGATTGTCTCTGGCAATATACACTTGAAGCATACCGCTCTCATCTTCAATTTTGGCAAAACTTGCTTTACCCATGATACGAAGAAGTTTGATACGACCACTTACGATGTAGTGGCGTTTTTCATCACGCTTCTCCTCTTTATCAAAAATATCTTGGTTTACATTAACATATTTATTAATTGTTGTATTTCTTTTTGAATCATTAGAATATGGATTGAAACCAGATTCTTTTAAAACTTTCGCTTTTTGGATTCTTTGTTGTATGAATTTATTATCAAAAATCAAAAATTATTCCTTTATTAGTTAAATTTATTTTTTTTCTTGGCACGATTTACATATGCCATAGATTTGCATAGAATGATCAAGCATTTTAAAACCAAGTTCATCTGTTATCTTATGCTGACGTTTCTCTATCTCTTCATCTACAAATTCAGTGATATTTCCACAAACAGTACAAATAAGGTGATCGTGATGATCTTTTGCCCCGAGTTCATATTTTTTCCCTTGAGCCCCGAAAGAGAGAGAAGTTACAATGTTAGAGTCTTCCAAAAGAGATAGTGTACGATAAACCGTTGCAATTCCCGTTTTTAGTTCCGGATATTTCTCTTGTATGATTCTATGTAACTCTTCAGGTGTAAGGTGCTCATCTGAGTTATATAAAGTTTCTAAAATTACTTCACGTTGAATTGTGAACTTAAGATTGTTCTTTTTAATTAAAGATTTAAAATCATCAAGAAGTTGATTGTATTCAATTGTTCTATCATTAAAGTTAGTTGTTATTTCTGACATGACTAATTCTCTTTTGTTAGATTTGTTTCTTGTGTTAAATTAGTTTCAATAGTTGCATTGATTTCACTAATATTTTTTTCTATAGAATCTTGAATCATCTCTTGTGCAGTCTCTTCTACAGTTTGTGTAACTGCATCAATATTCTCTTGAACTTGTGCAACCTCTTCAACTGGATCGATTTTCATGATAAAACTACCTGTAGAAACAAAAACAGGGTATAAGATACTGTTGCTCATCACAGAATCTAAAGTCGGTTTTAAAGATTTGATATTGCTAATAGCAAATGCGATAACAGCACCGATTAAGAAAAACTTACTTGCACCGAAAACAAAACCTAATATTTTATCTAAAGCGCCTAGGCCGCTTAACTTGCTTAGTTTGTGAAATATCATTCCCGTTAGGATCATCAATACCCAAAACAGAGCTAAAGAGACTAAAAAACCTGTAAAGCTGATAGCTGACGGATTTGAAAACTTAAAGATCATATCACTTAAATATTCACCTACATCATCACCAATTCTAGATGCGATAAAGATACCGCCGATGATCCCGATAAGTCCAAATACCTCTTTGAAAAAACCGTTAATAATCCCTTTTAAACCTAGTAGAAGTATTATAACTCCCGCAACAATATCAAAATAATTTAATTCCATTTACTTCTTTTCCACGTTCATTTGATTTTTACCATTACTTTTTGATCTGTATAAAGCTTTATCTGCTCTTTCGATAAGATCTTCCATAGTATCGCCGTTATGGTATTGTGTAGTTCCAATACTTACTGTAACTTGAAGGGTAGTCCCTTTATAGATGAGTTTGTTTGAACTTACAAGTTTTAAAACTCTTTCCGAGATGTTTAGACAACTGTCATGATCAATTCTATTTAAAATAATAACAAACTCTTCCCCACCGTATCTGAAGATTTTATCTCCGTCACGTAAAGTTTTCTTCAGAAGATTTGCAAGGAAAATAAGTACTTTGTCACCTGCAACATGACCGTAAGTATCATTGATGTTTTTGAAGTCGTCTATATCAAGAATAAGGAAGTGCATCTCGTGCTTTATCTCTCCCTTTTCACAGACTTGATTAACATAAGAGTTTAATGCACGTCTGTTAAAAACCTTTGTAAGAGGATCAAGTTGTGAGTTCTCTTCAAGATCTTTGATTTTGTCCTGTAAACTGTTTATGACACCATTTGCTTTTTCTATTTCGTGTGTCATATGTTTATGTATCTCGTCAAACTTTTCAGTGATTGTCTGGATGTCTACTAATGAACTTTTTTTATACTCTTCTAGATTTGCTTGATGTTGTTCTGTTAGATCTAAAAACTTGTCGCTTGTTTCCTGGTATGATGATATTCCCTGTTCGGCAATAATTTTATATGCATTTGTAAATGCTTCTTTTGCATGCTCGACAGTATCCATGTCATCTTCATGGATCGATTGGATAGTGAGTGCTGAATCTTGAAGATATTCAGCAACTTGATCTTTTGTAGGATGCTCTTGTGCATCAATATTGTCGATAAGATCATTACAAAGCTGTGTCACAAGGGACTTTAAATCATCTTTTTTCAATTCAGGAACTCCATCAATTTTATAAGGGTGATTATACAAAAATTAACCATAAATAAAACTTTTATATAAAAGATAGCTAAAAAAAGATTGAACTCATATTGATTTTAACTATTATTAGATAGAATTGCGAAAAATAATACATTTAAGGTTATAACTATGAGTATATGGACCCCATCTAGCTGGAGAGAAAAACCAATTTTACAACAACCAACTTATCCTGATCAAGGGAAGTTAAATGATGTTTTAACTGAGTTAAAAAACTATCCGCCTTTAGTTTTTGCTGGAGAGGTTCGTTCACTTAAAGAACAACTTGCAAATGTTGCAAACGGAAAAGCATTTTTATTACAGGGTGGTGATTGTGCTGAGAGTTTCAGTGAGTTTCATGCAGACAACATTCGTGACACTTTTAAAGCTTTAATGCAAATGGCTGTAGTGATGACATATGCCGGTGGACTTCCTGTTGTTAAAGTTGGAAGACTTGGCGGTCAGTTTGCAAAACCGAGATCAAGCGACACTGAAACTATAGATGGTGTAACACTAGATTCATACCGTGGTGATATCATCAACTCTGTTGATTTTACTACAAATGCCCGTGTACCTGATCCAGAACGTATGATCAAAGCATATAATCAGTCTGCTGCTACGCAAAACTTGCTTCGTGCTTTTGCTTCTGGTGGTTTAGCAGATCTACACCAAGTTCATAAATGGACTTTAGATTTTGCTCATCAAGATGATGTAACACAAAAATATGAAAAACTTGCAGATGATATTCAGCAGTCGTTGAAGTTTATGGAAGCATGCGGAATCACTTCAAAAACTTATAGAACATTACGTGAGACAGATTTTTATACTTCACATGAAGCGTTATTACTTCCGTATGAAGAAGCATTTACTAGAAAAGATTCAATTACCGGTGACTGGTACAATGTTGCTGCACATATGGTTTGGATCGGTGATAGAACTCGCCAGCTTGACGGTGCTCATGTTGAATATATGAAAGGTATCCATAACCCTATCGGTATTAAAGCGGGACCGTCTATGGATCCTGAAGATTTAGTACGTCTTGCAAATGCGGTAAATCCTGAAAATGAAGCGGGCCGTTTAAATATCATTGTTCGTATGGGTGCAAACAAGGTAGCTGAAGGTTTACCGGCACTTATCCGTGCAGTTGAGAAAGAAGGTTTAAATGTAGTTTGGTCATGTGATCCGATGCATGGAAATACAATCAAATCTTCAAACAACTATAAAACTCGTCCGGTAGACGATATCTTAACTGAGATGAAACAGTTCTTCCAAGTACATAAAGCTGAAGGGACTCACGCCGGTGGAGTTCACTTAGAGATGACAGGTAAAAACGTAACTGAGTGTATCGGTGGAAGCTTTACTGTAACAGAAGAGGATTTAAGTTCTCGTTACCACACACATTGTGATCCGCGTCTAAACGCTGACCAATCTTTAGAGCTTGCATTTTTAATTGCAGACTCTTTAAAAGAAGCACAAAAGTAGAGAGAAACTCTCTGCTTTTATCTTATAAAATAGCAAGTATCCAAACAGTTCCGAAAGTTAGATAGATAAAACTGTTTAACAGTGTAATTACTCCCCCGTATTTATAAACCTCTTTAGATTCAATATATCCAGAACCGAGATAGATAACATTTGCAGATGAGCCTTGCGGCGTGATCATCGCATTGAAGTTTGTTGCAAAAAGAAGCATTAGCGCTAGCAATTCCGCAGGTACACCTGTTTCAATACCTACACCTAAAAAGACCGAAAAAAGTGCCAGCATCTGTGCAGTTTGAGATACGAAAAAGTAGTGGATAGCTACATATGAAAGCACAAGTATGATGTAGATTAACTGCCAGGAAAAACCGATTACAAAGTCAGATATATGAGCTCCCAGCCAAGACATAAATCCTAAATGGTTTAACTCCGAACTCATAGAGTATAAAATGGCAAACCACACAAGAGTTCCCAGTGCTCGTCCCTCTTGTGCCAAATCTTCCAAAGTAAAGATATTTGTTATCATGATAGCTGCAAGTCCCAAAAAGGCAATGGCAGTTTTATCAAATCCAAATATCGGAGAGAGTACCCATAGCGTTACCATGGAAATAAAGGTAAAGCCCATGATATATTCGTTTTTGTGTACAGGCCCCATATGTTCAAGCTCTCTCTCAGCAATTTGCGGTGCATCGGGTGTCTCTTTTATCTCAGGGGGAAATATTTTAAACAGTACCCATGGAATCGCAATGAATGCAAGAAGGGTAGGGAGTGATGCAGCTAATGCCCATGAGCCGTAGCTGATATGCACACCAAACTCCTCTGCCATCTTTACCCCGGCAGGATTGGCTGCCATTGCCGTAAGCCACATTGCCGAAGAGATTGTAATTCCGGCCATTGAGGTCATCATCAGGTATGCACCCAGTTTTTTTCGTGTACCGTCAGCTACTTTGGAACCGCTGTCGGCTGCAAGAGCATTTACGATCGGAAACAAGACACCGCTACGTGCAGTATTACTTGGAAAAGCAGGAGCAATGAACATATCAGCTGCGATCATAGAATAGCCTAAACCTAAAGAGGATTTGCCAAATTTTTTGATAATTAAAAATGCTATCCTTTTTCCAAGCCCTGATTTTATGACACCTCTGGCTATTAAAAAAGCGACGATAATTAAAAGGATAAAACTTTGGGAAAATCCGCTGTATGCTTCTTTTGGAGAGAGGGTAGAGGTGAGGATGGTAAAACTTACCCCTATGATAGATGCGGTAAAGATAGGGAAAGCTTCGATAATAACTGCAAAAATTACGGAGATAAATATCGCAAAAAGATGCCATGCCTGGATTGTAAGTCCATCGGGGGCCGGAGTAAACCATAACAAAATGCCAAATGCAAAGATGGCAAGTTGTTTTAAATGAAGTATTAGATTTCTTTTTTTATGATGTCCCATTTTCAATCGCCTCTAGTTTTTCCTCTATAGTTAAAAGCTCTTCCACTTTTTGCTCATACACAGCTTCGATCTCTTCAAGCTCTTTTGCTAAGACAGAGATACCGATCTTCTCATAGCAAGCAGGATCAGCCAAACAGTTGTTTTTCTCTTCAATAGTGTTTTCAAGCTCTTCAATTTCGTGCGGGAGTTTTTCCAGGGCGATTTTCTCTTTGTATGTGAGTTTGACAGGTTTTGTTTTCTCTTGTACGATTTCTTTAGGTTTTTCCTCTACAATTGAGGCCTCTTTTTCCATCTCGTCAAGCTCATGCAACTCTTTTTCAAGTTCTAAGTATTCACTGTAATCCTGATAAGACTCTTCAATCGTTTGATCTTTTTTGAAAATGAAGAGTTTTTTCGCGATCTTATCAACAAAATATCTATCGTGACTTACCAGTATAACAGCACCAGGAAAGTTTGTAAGCTGCTCTTCCAAGATATTAATCGTTGGAATATCGAGATCATTTGTAGGCTCATCGAGGATCAAGATATCTACTTTTTTTGTAAAGAGGAGGGCTAATGCTACACGGTTTTTCTCTCCACCACTCAGCACTCCTATCTTTTTATCTAAAAACTCACGAGGGAAAAGAAAGTTTTTAAGGTATCCGTAAACATGGAGATCTTTTCCTTGCACACTTACACGATCCCCGCCATTTGGACAGAAAGTCTCAATAAGGTTTTTATCATCATCGAGCATTTCGCGATGTTGATCAAAATATCCGATTGTAAACTCCCCTTGTTTAATCTTTCCAGACGTTGGTTTGATACGTCCAAGAAGTGTTTTTAATAGTGTGGATTTTCCACTGCCGTTTGGACCAACAATTGCAATCACATCTTTTTGGAGGATTCTTGTAGAAAAATCGTGAAGTAACTCTTTATCACCTAGTTTCAGATGTAGATCTTCGATCTCAAAAAGCATTTTTTGTTTGTTTATGCTTTTGTCACGGTTGAAGTGTTTTGCTTCGCGTTGTAGCTCCATAGACATTTTTCTAATCTTGCTAGGATTGTTTTTTGCAGCTTCACGAAGTTCCATTAAACGTTCTTTACGCCCTTCATTACGTTTAAGTCTTGCTCTTACACCGCGTGAGTACCATTCATTTTCACGTTTGAGTAGTGAAAGTAAAGTTTCATGTTGTTTTTGAAGATTTTGCAGGTATTGCTCTTTTTGTGTGAGGTAATCACTATAACCGCCTTTGTATTCGCGTAATGCACAATCTTCAACCTCGATCGATTTTGTTGCAACTCTGTCGATAAAGTAACGGTCGTGAGAGATAAAAACAAGTGTAAACTTCTCTTTAAGTAAAAGCTCTTCTAAGAACTCAACCATATAGACATCAAGGTGGTTGGTAGGCTCATCAAGTAGAAGTACATCAGGCTTTTGAAGAAGAAGTGAAGCAAGTGCAACACGTCTTTGCTCCCCACCGCTTAGTAGTGCAATTGGTTTGTCCTCGTAACGTTTGAGATCGAAGTGCTGGATAATGCGCTCGATCTTGTCATCCAAGTTCCAAGCGGAGTGGTGTTCGATGTAGTTGGAAAGTTTTTCGTGTTCACGTAAGAGTGTTTTGTTTTCAAAATCTTCAGCCAAAAGATTTGTAAGTTCGTTATAGCGCTCTTTTGCGGCATTGATCTCTTTTAAACCAGCCTCAACAGCTTCACGAACATTGTGGCCCTCTTCAAAAACGGGACGTTGATCGAGCATTTTGATTTCTATGTCGTTTTGGACAATACGTTTTCCCTCATCAGCATCGAGCGTGCCGTTTACGATCTTCATAAGCGTTGATTTTCCGCTTCCGTTTTTACCTATGATAACGATACGTTCGCCCTCATCAACATGAAAATCGATCTCTACAAGGATCTTTTGTGCAGAGTAGTGTTTTGAAATGTTTTGTAAGTCTATTAATGCCATAAAATTGTTCTTATTTTTTTGTTGGAATTATAACTTTTTTTAGCTGTAAGAACACTTTTTCAAGGCCCAATACAACAGCGCCAACGATCATTCCTACAAGAAGCTCCCCTATAATTGAAGGAAGATTGTGTAAGAGTTCATGGATCTGGTGAACATTGTGCATGTAAATTCCACCAGCTACTAAAAGCATTGCCAGTGTCCCGATCACAGTCAGAGCTTTGATCACTTTTGGAAGGGAAGTTACGAGCAGTAAACCGATGCTTTTACGAAGTCTATTTTCCTCTTTTGCCGTTGCAATTAGATGAAAACCTATATCATCCATTCGAACGATGAGGGTAACGATCCCATACACCCCGATCGTCGCTAAAAAGGCTACAATACTTACAGCGATCAGCTGTGTTGCAAAAGTTTCATTTATAACGATGCCAAGAGCCATGATTACAATTTCAATTGAGAGGATAAAGTCCGTTTTTATTGCAGACTTGATCTTCTCTTTTTCTATATAAAGTATCTCATCTTCAGTGAGTTGTAGATCCGGGTCTTCATGCTTATGGTGTTTGTGAGGCATGATCCACTCTAAAATTTTTTCAGCTCCCTCGAAAGCAAGATAAGCACCACCGAGCATAAGTATAGGAATAATTGCCCACGAAGCAAAATAGCTAAGCAAAAAGGCAAGAGGTAAGATAATGAGTTTATTGATAAATGAGCCTTTTGTGATCGCCCATAGTACAGGAATCTCACGTGAAGCTGCAAAGTTGGAGGCTTTTTGGGCATTTACGGCTAAATCATCCCCTAAAATTCCCGCGGTTTTTTTTGTAGCAACTTTTGTCATAGAAGCTGCGTCGTCTAAAAGAGTTGCGATGTCGTCAAAAACGGCAAAAAAACCACCTGTCATTGTTTGATCTCCTCCGGATAGCAGAACTGCTTGGCAGTGTACCATGTTGCTATCCCCGTATCATTGTAGTTGTACTCTCTTTGTTTAACAGGAATAGAATCATTTCGTAGCTTTGATCGGATAATCCCGATAACAATAAATCCTAAAAGAAGTGTTAAAACGGCTATAAACCATCCCTCTAAGTACCATACAATAAGTGTAATAGGGTAGATACTAAATTGTAAGAATATTCTAATTGCAAGTGCAATTATTTTACATCTTTTAGTCAGCAGTTTTGGTGTGGGTTCCATCATATCTATAAAATTTATGTCCATGTCTGAATTATAGCCTAAAATAGTAATTTTTCAGTAGACTAAATAAACTTTAGTTGAATTGACTAAAGTTTATTGATAGTATTTGCATTCATTAACAAATTTTTGCTAGAATTTTACAAACTTAATAAAAAAGGAAGATAAATGGCAACACATAAGTTTCAAACAGAAGCAAATCAAATACTACATTTAATGATACATTCACTCTATTCAAATAAAGAGATATTTTTAAGAGAGCTTATCTCTAATGCTTCAGATGCATTAGATAAACTTAATATGCTCCATTTAACTGATGACAAATACAAAACTATAAATTTTAATCCTCGTATAGAACTAGTACCGAACAAAGATGAAAAAACATTAACAATTATAGACAGCGGTATAGGTATGAACGAAGAGGACCTAATGAACAACTTAGGTACGATCGCAAAATCGGGTACAAAAGCGTTTTTAGAGTCTTTAAGCGGTGACCAAAAACAAGATTCTCAACTTATCGGACAGTTCGGTGTAGGTTTCTACGCAGCGTTTATGGTAGCAGGAAAAGTTGAGGTTACTACAAAAAAAGCGGGTGAAGATAAAGCTTTCAAATGGACAAGTAACGGTGACGGCGAGTTTGATATCGAAGAGGCATCAAAAGATTCACACGGAACGGAGATCAAACTTTTCCTAAACGATGATGAAACAGAGTTTACAGAAACTTTTAGACTTGAGTCTTTAATTAAAAAATACTCAAACCACATTCCGTTTGCAATCTTTATGGATAAAGAGAACCATATCCCTGCAAAAACAGATGATGAAGGGAATGAAACAGAGAGCGCAAAAACTGAAGTAAACAATGAGCAGATCAACAAAGCAAATGCACTTTGGAGCATTGCAAAATCTGACGTTACTGATGAAGAGTATAAAGATTTCTATCAAACAATCGCGCACTCAAGTGAAGAGCCGTTAACTTGGATGCACAATAAAGCAGAAGGTGCTATTGAGTATACAACTTTATTTTATATCCCAAGCAAAGCACCAATGGATATCTTCAGAGTTGATTATCAATCGGGTATTAAACTTTACATCAACCGTGTATTTATTACAGATGATGAAAAAGAGCTTATGCCGACATATTTAAGATTTTTACGCGGTGTAATTGATTCAAAAGATTTACCGCTGAATGTTTCTCGTGAGATCTTACAAAGCAATGCTGTAATGGCAAAGATCAAAAATGCTTCAGTAAAGAAAGTACTTTCTGAACTAGCAAAAATGATGAAAAAATCTCCTGAAAAGTACGATACATTCTACAAAGAGTTTGGAAACGTTCTTAAAGAGGGACTTTATAACGACTTTGCAAACCGTGAGAAAATCTTAGAATTATTAAAATTCAATACATTAAATTCAGACGAGCAGACATCAATCGAAGAGTTTGTAAAAAATGTAGATGAAGAGAAAAAAGAGATCTACTACATCACTGGAAAATCTTCACTGGATATGCTAAAAAAATCTCCTGTGTTAGAGAAGTTTAAAGCAAAAAATATCGATGTACTAGTTCTAAATGAAGAGGTAGATACAATAATCTTCCCAATGGTAACTGAGTATAAAGAGTATAAACTTGTAAACGTTACTGATGCGAAGCTTGAAGAGAGCGAAGAGGAACAAAAAGCCAAAGAGGAGCTTTCTAAAGAGTTTGAAGGTTTTACAACTGAGATGAAAGAGCTTCTTGGTGAAGAGGTAAAAGCTGTTGAGGTAGCACCTGAACTTGTTGAATCGGCTGTTGCAATTAAAGCTGACAAAGAAGATCCTGCATATATGATGGCACAGATGATGAAACAGATGGGACAAGGCGGTGATGTTGCAGAACCGGCTCCTATTTTACAGGTAAATCCTAACCACGATCTGATCAAAAAGCTAAAAGACTCGGCTGACCAAAATTTAATTGCAGATGCTGCACATGTACTACTTGATCAAGCAAAACTGTTTGACGGTCAAGAGTTGAAAGATACTGCAGATTTTGTTACAAGATTGAACAGAATTATCACAAAAGCATTATAAAAAAGTGTTAAATGAGTGTTTTTGTAGCACTTATTGACGATATTAAATAACATTTTCTAGCAAAAAAGGTAACTTATATAAAAATATGTTATCTTTTTGCTAATGCTAGAGAAACTTAAATATTATATTACGAATATACACGAAACCGATCCTATTACACTTTCAGAACAAGCAGAGATCTTATGTCACGAACTGTTTGTATTTGAACTTTCACATTTAGATATAGGGAACTATGCATATGATCCTACTACTGCTGTGGAAGAACTAGGTCTTGATAAAGAGTTGGTAGAACAACTGGTAGAAGACTATGTAGAACAAGTGACAAAATCTGTTGTACAATTTGAAGAATATTTAAAAAAACTCCAAGACTCTAAGGCACATCATCAAGAGTTAGATTACACATTATTTAGAGAACTGGCACATAAAAATTTGGGTGTTGCAAGGAACCTTCGTATCCATGACGCACAAGTATTGCTTGATGAATTAATGAAGAAAGATGATTTAGATTATCTTGTAACGTGTTTGGAAGCTTTAAAATATTGTGCAATCAAGTTAAAACCAAAGCGTGCGTACGATACACTTCGACTTATGGAAGTGAAAAGTAGCTTATAAAATTTATCTGTCTCGTAGAGCTTGTGAGATCTGCTCGAGCTTTCCTTCAGGTTTTTTAATGATTACTACTTCGTTATCTTTAGTTGGAAGAGCAAAAGCAAGTATGATGAAAATAAATGAAAACAGTATGCCGCTAAGTAAGCTAAGAATCAATTTTAATTTAAAATCACTCATAAATATCCTAAAAATTTGGTTGTTTATTATACCATTATTTACCCTTGATGCAAAAGAACCTACTATGATGATGTTAAAAAGAGCTGTAAATAACTCTCTGCAGGAGTTTCAGATTGCTCCGTATTACTCTTTTGTATGCAGACCTTACGGTGTCGTTACTATTGATGAGGTTTTAAACTCTAAAAAAATAGATAAAGAGTGTAAAGAAACACTCCAAAAATTTTACATTCAAAATCCCAAGCTTTACCATCTAAATCGTCGTTATTTAAAAAGAAAATCTTTTTATCATGTAGAGTATGTAGATAAAAGCTGTATTGTCTATGCAAAAGGGGAATTTACCTTTTCGGAGATTTTATTGCAAGAGGGGCTCGCTTTAACAAAAAAAAGCTTACAAAGTGAAGTCTTTAAAGCAAGATTTGAATCAACACAAAAAAGTGCCGAAACTTGGAAAAGGGGAGCCTTCTCCGATCCAAAAGTACTGAGTTGTATGAAGCGTTATTATTAAATTCTCTTTTTGGTCTATTTGTGTGTTAAGTAGATCCAGAACTCTTTGTGTGTATGTCCCTTATTTAAAAAGAAAAATTGTAAAATTGCTACACGATAAAGTGTAACAAGCATCTTTGCATACGGGATAAAAAGGCTCAAGCTAACAAAAATAGATTGTTCTTTATCTCCTTTTGATTCAATCATCTCTTTCATACCGATATTTTTACTTAAATAGAGTCCAAAAAGAATGGAAAATAAAAAGTTTAAAATTAGTCCAAAAATCATATATGCTATAAAATCTTGTTCATACATACCTGCAATCATATTTACTATATCCTATTAAAAATTTATTTGTTTATATATTTATGAAAGTGTATCTAAAAGTTCTTTATGAAAATTTTAGATTTTTTTACTGAATGAAAAAGTAACATCCAATTGATATTTTTAAAACTAATAAAGGATTAAAAACTTTATTTAAACATCTTTTTACTATACTACAGCGGACAAATTATGGATAAAGGTAAAATTTTATGGAAACTAACCTTGTAATAGAGGGGATCAAGTTTATGTTTTTAGGGATGGGGACAGTATTTGCGTTCTTAGTTATTATGATTATAGCTATGAATCTTATGTCTTCAGTGATACATAAATTTTTCCCTGAACCACAAGCGAATGCTGATGTTACAGATACAGCAAAGCAACAGGGCAATAAAAAAGTGATTGCGGCTATTACAGCAGCTATAAAATACCATAGAGAAGGGTAAGGATTATAATGGCTAAAAAATTTATAGATATAATGGATACAACTTTTAGAGACGGTTTCCAATCAGTATTTGGTGGTCGTGTTCTAATGGATGATTTTTTTCCAGCGGTAGAAGCAGCAAAAACAGCTGGTATAACGCACTACGAATTTGGTGGGGGAGCTAGATTTCAATCTTTATACTTCTATTTAAGAGAAGATGCTTTTGAAATGATGGATAAATTCCGTAAAATCGTTGGTCCAGATGCAAACTTACAAACGTTAGCACGCGGTGTAAACACGGTAATGTTAGATACAGGTTCTAAAGACCTTATCGATCTACATGCAAAGATGTTTAAAAAACACGGTGCGACTACTATTCGTAACTTTGATGCATTAAATGATGTAGAGAACTTAAAATATTCTGCTGAGAGAATCACTCATCATGGTCTAAAACATGAAGCAGTTGTAACTATGATGGACTTACCACCAGGTTGTCACGGTGCTCATACTGTTGAGTTCTATGAAAAAACTCTTCGTGATATTTTAGATAGCGGTATCCCATACGATAGTATCTGTTTTAAAGATGCATCTGGTACTTCAAATCCTCAAAAAGTTTTTGAAACTATTCAAATGGCAAGAAAACTTCTTCCTGATGATACACATATTCGCTTACATACACATGAAACTGCCGGTGTTTCTGTAGCTGCATATATGGCTGCATTAGAAGCTGGTGTTGACGGTATCGATTTAGCTGCTTCACCGGTAAGTGGTGGAACAAGTCAACCTGATATGTTAACTATGTTACATGCTACAAAAGGTATGGATTTTGATCTTGGTGGTTTAGATATCGGTAAGATTTTAACGTATGAGAAAGAGTTACAAGGGTGTTTAGAAGATTATTTCGTACCACCTGAAGCTACAATGGTTTCACCGATTATTCCATTCTCACCAATGCCGGGTGGTGCACTTACTGCAAACACTCAAATGATGCGTGATAATGACATTATGGATAAATTTCCAGAAGTTATTGCTGCAATGCAAGAGGTTGTTGAAAAAGGTGGTTACGGTACATCTGTAACTCCTGTATCTCAATTCTACTTCCAACAAGCATTAAACAATGTAATGCAAGGTCCATGGAAAGCAATCGCTCCAGGATACGGAAGAATGGTACTTGGTTATTTCGGTAAAACTCCGGTAGAGCCAGATCCTGAAATTGTGAAAATTGCATCTGAGAAATTAGGACTTGAGCCTACTACAGAAAAAGCACTAGACTTAGCTGATGCAGATCCTGCAAAATCTTTAGAGAACTGGATTAATGTTCTTAAAGAAGAGGATATTGAAATCACTGAAGAAAATATTTTTATTGCAGCAGCATGTCAAGAAAAAGGTATCACTTTCCTAAAAGGTGAAGGTGAATTAAACGTAAGAAAAATATCTCAAATGAAAGCAGATTGTAAAGAGGGGAGTAAAGAGATGAGTGGAAACTATACAGTAGTTGTAGATGGTCAAAAATTTAGTGTACAAGTAGCAGAGGGGAATGCTGATATTCAAGTAACTGCAGTTAACGGTGAAAGCGTAGCTCCAGCAGCAGCTCCGGCAGCAACTTCAGGTGAAGGTGATCCAATTAAAGCACTTCTTCCTGGTAATGTTTGGAAAATCGTTGCTAATCCGGGTCAAAGTGTAAATGAGGGTGATGTAATTATGATCCTTGAATCTATGAAAATGGAGATTGATGTAGTAGCACCTCGCGGTGGTGTAATCAAATCAATCAATGTTGCTACAAATGATAAAGTAGTTGAAGGTCAAGTCGTAGCAGTGCTAGGATAATTAATATGAAAAAAATTGTACTTAAACTTCTAGCTTTTACAATGCTATTTGCTTTTAGCACTACTGCTATGGCATCTGAGCATGGAGCAGTAGCAAGTAACACTTCTGCACATCAGGAAGAGACTTACGAGTCAAAACCTTTTGGTGAAATGATTACAGGTTTTTTAAAGTCAACAGGTATTGTTGCACTTGTAAACCCGGATCCGGATGAGCTTAGTGCTACAGGTGAAAAAATGAGTGACTTCCATAAAGGTCTTGGTCGTGTGATCATGATCTTAGTGGTATTTTTACTGTTTTGGTTAGCAATTGCTAAAGGGTTTGAACCGTTACTTCTTTTACCAATCGCGTTTGGTGGTCTTCTTGCTAATATTCCAGTTGCAGGAATTGCAGGTGAGCATGGATTCTTAGGTGTTATCTACCACATGGGTCTTTCAAACGAAATGTTCCCGATCATCATCTTTATGGGTGTTGGTGCAATGACTGACTTCGGTCCACTTTTATCAAACCCTAAAACAGCTCTACTTGGTGGTGCTGCACAGTTTGGTATCTTTGGAACACTTGTTGGTGCAGTAGTACTTGCTGATATGGGCTTAGTTGACTTTACGTTAAAACAAGCTTCGGCTATCTCTATTATTGGTGGAGCGGATGGTCCGACATCGATCTTTATTGCTACGAAACTTTCACCTGAACTTTTAGGTGCAATCGCAGTTGCTTCATATAGTTATATGGCTATGGTACCTATTATCCAGCCTCCGATTATGAAAGCGTTAACAAACGAAAAAGAGCGTAAGATCAAAATGTCAACACTTCGTCACGTTTCTCGTTTAGAGAAACTAGTGTTCCCGATTTTAGTTTTAGTTCTTGCTATTTTAGTTTTACCGGAATCTACACCACTTATCGGTGCGTTTATGTTTGGTAACTTCTTAAAAGAATCAGGTGTTGTTGAGCGTTTAAATGACACATTACAAAATGCTCTTATCAACATTACAACTATTTTCTTAGGTCTTGGTGTTGGTTCTAAACTAGCAGCAGATCAGTTCTTAGTTCCTGAAACTATGTTCATTATGGCTCTTGGTATCGTTGCATTCTCTGTAGGTACTGCAGCAGGTGTTATTATGGCGAAAATCATGAACTTATTCCCTGGACATAAGATCAATCCATTAATCGGTTCAGCTGGAGTTTCAGCAGTTCCAATGGCAGCTCGTGTATCAAATAAAGTTGGTATGGAGTATGACAGAACAAACATGCTTCTAATGCATGCAATGGGTCCAAACGTTGCAGGTGTTATCGGTTCAGCTGTTGCTGCCGGTGTTTTAATCTCACTATTTCAATAATAGTTGAGATTATCAGATACAGAGCTTTTCTGTATCTGAAATATTTCTCTCTTTTCTACAAAAAATTATTTCACGTTTTCATTCATTAAATTTGCAATTAACGGTATGATATTATGACTTTTAGTCTTATCGATGAAACCGTCTGCACCTAAAGATTCAGCCTCACGTCTATTGTTTTCTCCCGTCATAGAACTATTGACAATAATAGGAATATTTCTTGTAAGAGGATTTAGTTTTAAAAGTTTAGTCACCGTAAAACCAGACATTTCCGGCATCTCGATATCTGTAATAACTGCAGTAATTTTTTCAATTCCATCAGCATCTAAAGTATCTAAGTGTTCAACAAGTTTTTTCCCGTTATCAAAAAGTATCATATTGATATGAGCATTTTTAAATATTTGTATTAAATGTTTTTGTGCAGTTTTTGAATCTTCTGCAACAAGGACAGTTCCCTCTTTTAGTTTTTGAGGTAAGACAATATCTTTTAGCATTGCTGTGTCTTTGTCAATATCAACTAGTGCTTGAGGAATAACATCAGCTAAAAGTTTTTCATAATCAAGCACTAAACATAAACTACCGTCTTCTAATCTTGTGTCATTGATCACGACACCGTCATCTTTAAGACGGTAACTATCTGGTGCATGCATCTCATTCCAGTTTTTCTTAATAACTCTGTATGCATACATAATGCGTAAACCGATAATAACTCCATTGAAGTCACAGATAAGAATATCAGATTTTTCCACTTCCTCTTTAGAAAGATTTACACCTAACCATTTTGGTAGATTAAGTAGAGGGATCTGTAACCCACGTAAGATAATAGTGCCTTCGAGTAGTGGATGAGAAGAAGGAATTTGCGTCAAAAAATGATTTTTTGACTCTACAACTTCTCTCGTTTTAAATACATTAATTGCATAGTACGCCGAATCGTCACTCTCGCTTATTCTAAAGACAAGCAGTTGTAATTCATTGTTCTTGGCAAGATTTGTAGCGGCATCTACTTTATCTAAAAAAGCCATTCATTTCCCCATTTATTAAAGATGGATAAATAGTACCAAAATAAATATGAAATATGCTTGAATTAACAATCTCATGTTAAAATTAGTTTAGTTTTTACGAAGGATAAAAAGATATGAAATTATTTTCATTATTAGTATTTTTAAGTACATTAGCATACTCTCAAGTTTATTATTCAAAAGTAGAGCCTTACGAGATGAGAACGATTAGTTCAAACGTATCGGGTGAGGTGTTGGATATAGCCGAAAATATGATTGGAAAAAAATTAACTAAAGATATATATATTAAAATTGATGACATGTTGGATAAAGATGAGTTAAGCGATGTAAAACAGAAGATCACTTTTATTGAAGAGACGATTAAAGTGAATCAGGAAATTTTAGAAAATCTCAATCTTTCATTAGAAAAAAAAGAGTTGAACTATAAAAAAGTTGCAGCGTTAAAGATCAAGTCTAAAATTGAAAAAGACAATGAATTTTATAATCTTGTAACAAGTAGAAACTTGGCATTATCGACAAAAAAAGAGATCAAAAATCTTAAGATTCAATTAGCAGATTTAAACCTGCGTCAAAAACAGCTTGAAAAAATCATTCAAGATAAAAACTTACGCAATAAAGGGTTAGTACTTTACTCAATCGATGTTAAAGTTGGGCAAGTTGTTGCACCTGGAATGGCACTGGCAAAAATCGCAGATACATCTAAAGGTTTACTTAGTATCTATGTAACGGAAGATGAACTTATAAACTTAAAAGATAAAGTTGTCTATATTGACGGAGATAAAACAGTTTATAAACCTACAAGAATATTATCTATTGCAGATGAGAAAAATATCTCAAAATATTTAGTACAGATTGTAATTAATCCTCCAAAGATTTTTTCTAAACTCGTAAAAATAGAATTGAAAGAGAAGTAATATGACAGAACATACGGCGTGTCCACTTGATTGTTATGATGCATGTGAAGTGGTTTACAAAGATGGTGTTTTAAAAGGTGTGTCAAATGGACATACACAAGGATTCTTATGCCCGCACTTAAACCATTATAAGAATTTTGAACGTATCACTGCGCCAAGGTATAAGGGTGAAGTGATAAGTTTGGAAAAAGCACTTCAAAAGCTCAAAGAAATAGTAGAACAAACTCCAAAACATCAGATGCTTCATTACAAAGGGCATGGAAACTTCGGTTTAATGCAGGATGTGACATCCCATTTTTTTGCCTCAAACGACAATATCTTAACAGACGGCAGTTTATGTGACGGTGCAGGTGAAGCCGGTATACTTGAAGGACGCGGCAGTAATAAAAATATGCCTTATTCAGAGATAGAAAAATCTGATGTCATCATTTTCTGGGGGAGAAATCCTCATGTGACATCTTCGCATCTTTTACCGCTCATAAAAGATAAAAAAATTATTGTTATCGATCCTGTAAAAACACAGATCGCAAAAACGGCAGATTATCACGTGCAACTCAAGCCGCATACTGATCTCTATTTTGCAATGCTCTTAACACGTTTTTTACATATAGAGGGCTCTTTTGATGAAGCGTATTTAGCGGAGTATGCAAGTGAATTTGAAGATTATTATGAACTGACACAAGGTATCCGTATAAAAGCGACACTTGATACCATGGGTCTTTCTCTTGGTGACATTGGAGCTGTATTAGAGCTCTTACAAAATAAAAAGGTAGCAATTGTCTGTGGAGTAGGGATACAAAAGTACTCTGACGGTGCAGATATTATGCGTGCTATCGATGCGTTTGCCGTAACTCTGGGTTTATTTGGAAAAGAGGGATGCGGTGTAGCATACCTTGGGGATTCAAAAGAGGGGATAGATAGCCCTTTTAATACTCATTCAAAAAAGGTTTCAAAAGTTAATACTCCATTTGATGAGTTTGAGTCTGTTTTTATTCAAGGGGCAAATCCCCTTGCACAGATGCCCGATAGCTCTCGTGTAAAAAATAGTATCTACCATACGAAAAACGTTGTTTACTTTGGCCTTTATGAAAATGAAACAAGTGAGCGTGCAGATTTGGTAATTCCTGCAAAGACGTTCTTGGAAAAAGATGATATCCGTGCCTCATACGGACACAATACACTTTCAGTGATGAATAAACAAATAGAGGGTGATGTAGGGATCAGCGAGTATGATTTGGCAAAATATTTGTGTGATTCTTTTGAGATAGATTTAAAAAGCGAGCAAGAGTATTTAGAACATTTTAAAAGCTTCGGCGTTGTGAAGATGAATGGAGTCTTTGAGGTGGAAAACAGAGATGCTATCCCTTATCAAGATGGTTTTGATACAGATGACGGAGAGTTTTTATTTCTTGAAGAGTTTGATGTTTTACAAGAGGCTACGGAGGAGAGTTTTCATCTTATAACTTCAAAAAGTGCACATAGTTTAAATTCTCAGTTTAACAGGGAACACTATGTCTATCTCAACAGCTCTCATCAGATAAAGGATGGGGAACGTGTGAAAATAGTTTCTCAAAACGGTGAAGTGGTACTAGAGGTGAAGAACTCAGATGATCTTCGAGACGATACTGTTTTAATCTATAGCGGGACACCCGGAGTGAACAATCTTACATCTTCAAGACACTCTATTGAAGGTAAAAGTGCTATTTTTCAAGAAAATATGGTTTCAATCGTAAGAGATTTTTAGTTATAATCTTATAAAAATTATTGGATAAATTATGAATATACAACAATTAGATCAAAAATATGTTTTACCAACTTATGCAAGAGCAGATGTTGAGTTCGTGAGCGGTAAAAATGCAAGACTTACTGATGCTAACGGTAAAGAGTACATAGACTTTACTTCCGGTATTGCAGTTGTGAGTGTCGGGCATGGTAATGAAAGACTGACTAATGCACTGTGTGAACAGACTAAAAAGTTAATACATATGTCAAACCTATATTATACTGCTCCGCAAGCGATCGCTGCTCAAAAAATAGTTGAAGCCAGCGGCTATGATATGAAATGTTTCTTTGGAAACAGCGGTGCAGAAGCAAATGAAGGTGCTATTAAGATCGCTAGAAAATACGGTGAAAAAGATGGGGTACCTAAACGTTATAAAATCATTACTCTTGATCATTCATTCCATGGAAGAACGATTACTACGGTAAAAGCAACGGGTCAAGAGTCTATGCATAACTACTTTGGACCGTTTCCTGATGGGTTTGTGTATGCTAAAGATATCGATGAAGTGGAATCTTTACTTGATGATCATACTGTTGCGGTTATGATAGAACTTGTTCAAGGTGAAGGCGGTGTACAGCCTCAAGATAAAGAGAAAGTACAAGCACTTGAAAAACTGTTAAAATCTAAAGATATTTTACTTATTGTAGATGAAGTACAAACAGGTGTATATAGAACAGGAAAGTTCTTGGCATCGAATCTGTATGAGATTGAACCTGATGTTGTTACTTTAGCAAAAGGTGTAGGCGGCGGTGTCCCTGTCGGTGTTGTGATGACAACTAAAAAAGATATTTTCAATCCGGGCGATCACGGTTCAACTTTCGGTGGAAACTTTTTAAGTACGACTGCGATTTGCGAAGTACTTGATATTTTAAATGAATATGATGCAAGCGGTGCTTTATCTGAAGGGATCACATATTTTGACGAGGCATTAGAGAAATTTTACAATAATCATACAGACCTCTTTACTGCAAAAGTAGGACTTGGAATGATGTGTGGTCTACGCGCTAAAGATTCTGATACCTTGGCTGCAATTATTAAAAATGGACAAGAAAATGGTGTGATGGTTTTAAAAGCGGGACGTAATACACTAAGATTTTTACCACCGTTAACGATCACGAAAGAGGAAATAGATGAAGGCTTTAAAGCTCTTGAGTCTGCTGTTAGTAAGCTCTAGCTTACTGGCAAATGAGAATAATGCCTCTTTAGATACCTACCTGTCTGATCTAAAAAAGAAGCAGTTTGAATATGATTATGAAAAAAATGGTCAAGAGAGTTCAAAACTGCGCGATACATGGATCGCACCTATTCAGTTAACTTATAGTTACTCTAAAAGTAATCCCAATGTTGTAGAACAGACTAATCAAAATGCTGCTATTAAGATGACTCAACCGATTTTTCAAAGCGGTGGGATCTATTACGGGATCAGATATGCCAATGCTATGAGATTATATAATAATTATTCGATCGATGTAGCAAAACGAAAAATGATTAAAGATACTGTCTCAATTTTAATGCAGTTGAAAAAATCAGATCTTCAAGAGGAACGTCAAGTTTTACAGATAAAAAATGCAGATATAAACCTTGAACAAAGAAGGGAAGAGTATTTAAGCGGAAGACTTGATTCAGGCTTTTTAGATGATGCTATCATTCAGAGAAATGTCGTAAAACAAGCACTCTTTGATATACAAAATGCAAAAGAGACATTGGTAACACAGTTTCAGGTACTGAGTGATCTTGATTATCAAGAAGCTACTATCCCCCATTTAGAGTTCATAAAAGAGGATGAGTTCTTAAAAAACAATATTGTTTTAAAACAGACTCAGTCACAGATAGAAAAAGATAGATATTATAAGAACGTAACTATTGCAAAATATCTCCCAAAAGTGAATTTTACAGCCGGATATACATGGCAAAAAAGTGAAGGGCAACAGTTTTTTATAGCTGGGGATTTAAGAGATAGCTCCCGAGAGATTGATTATTACGACTATGGTGTAAGTGCGTCAATGCCATTAGATATCAATATGTTTAACGATATAGAATCTATCAAACTTGATTATCTGAAGTCGCAAGTTGTTCAAGAGGATAAAAAACTTGAACTTGCAAAGCTTTTTGAACAGGTTTTACACAATATTGAAAACCTTGATAAGAAGATCTCTTTGAGTCAAGAGAATATAGAACTTTATGCCAAGTTGTTAGAAGATACTAAAGATTTATATGATGCAGGGTATAAAACGCAATACGATGTAGAAAATTTGCAAAACTCTTTAGAGATCCAAAAAATAGATGCAAAAATATACGATATTGATAAACAGTTAGAACTGTTAACACTATATGAGATGTACGTAAATAACGGAGAGTAGATGAAATTTAGCGAGTATATGGGTGAGTGGCTTTACGGTGAAGATGGTTACTACGCTACGTATAAAAATATTGGGAAAGAGGGTGATTTTTACACGGCTGTAAGTGCGAGTAAATTTTTCGGCGGAACAATAGCCAAACATATCATCTCTTTGGTTGATGAAGGTTTTTTAGACAAAGATGGTTCAGTATGTGAGATTGGTGCGCACCATGGCTATTTTTTAGCCGATGTGTGTGAGTTTTTATATACGCTCAGACCTGAACTGCTTTCAAGTCTGAACTTTGTTATAATTGAAAGATTTGATGACCTTCAAAGACAACAAAGAGAATACTTTGCTGAGAGTTTCGGCGATGTAGTGCAGTTGACACACTATAAATCTTTGAGCGAGATGAAGGTAAAAAGTGCTTTTTTTATCGCAAATGAGATCTTTGATGCGTTTCCTTGCGAACTTTACTTTAAAGGGCATACTGCACGTGTTGACGGACATCAGATCAATTTTGACGTAGAAGATGAATGGGTAAGTGAAAAAGCGAAGAAATACCATAAAGAAAAAGGCGAAATAGCAGTCGGTTACGAAGAATTTGCTAAAGAGATGGCTTCTGCAGCCGAGCGTTTTGAATTTATGAGTTTTGACTACGGAGAATTGCAGGCGCGTCCTGATTTTTCACTTCGAATCTATGCAAAACATGAAGTGTTTCCGTTCTTTGAAGATGATCTAGACAGAGAAACACTTTTTGGAACTTCAGATATCACTTACGACGTAACTTTTGAACATGTAAAAGATGCTTATGAAGAGGCCGGTGTTAAGTTCATAACGTGTGTCCCGCAAATGGTCTCACTTGTTGATATGGGGATCTTAGAGCTCTTGGAGATGTTACGGGAAAATGCAGATGAGAAGATCTACAAACAAGAGCTTGAAAAAGTAAAAATGCTTATTATGCCAAATTTAATGGGTGAGAGATTTAAGATGATTAAGTTTAGGAAAAATGCTTAATACTATAGATATAGAAGCTATCAAAACATTGGCTTTAGAAGCAGGGGACGCTATTATGGAGATCTATGTGCAAGATTTTGCCATAGAGTACAAAGAGGATAACTCTCCGCTTACCGAAGCTGATCTCAAAGCAAATGATATCATCTGCTCTCGCTTGGAAAAACTCTATCCGAATATACCGATAATGAGTGAAGAGACTCAAGATGCTCCGTACGAGATAAGAAAAACGTGGGAGTATTATTGGTGTATAGATCCAATAGACGGTACCAAGGAATTTATCAAGAAAAACGGTGAATTTACAGTGAATATTGCGCTGATTCACAAAGGTACTCCAGTTTTAGGTGTTGTTTATGCACCCGTCAAAGAGGAGCTTTATTGGGCAAAAAAAGATGAAGGCGCTTTTAAAAACGGGGAAAAACTTCCATTAAAGATTAACCATAATCCAGAGGATAAACTGATTGTTTTAACTTCAAGGTCTCATTTATCAGAAGAAACAAAAAAATTTATTCAAACTTTCGATACAAAAAAAATAGAACAAAAAGCTGTAGGGAGCTCATTAAAACTTTGTATGATAGCTGCAGGTGAAGCAGATATCTATCCAAAGTTAGGAGCTACAAGTGAATGGGATACTGCTGCAGCTGATATCATTTTAAGAGAAGCCGGAAAAATGATATATCAGTTTGGCTCAACAAACCCTCTTATCTATAATAAAGAAGATTTATTAAACCCTTGGTTTATTGTTAAAGAGTAGTGAACCTTTATAGTATCTCATACTTTATCATAGCTTTTTCATAGCAGGTGTCCAGATTGTTTGCGATAAGGTTTGTAATCCTATGATCGAGTTTACCCGCTTCTGTCATTGAAGTAACTATATTTAAGGCTTCCTCTTTACTTAATCCTTCGCGATATGGTCTATTTTGTATAAGTGCCTGATAGATATCGGCTGATGTAATAATACGTGCTTCTATTGGGATATCTTTTGCTTCAAAATTATACGGATATCCTTGTGAGTCTAGTGTTTCATGATGCATGGATGCCAAATAAGCTATCTCTTTAAAACCTTGCACTCTGCGTAAAATAATATAAGAATCAAACCCATGTCTGTTCATTTTTAGACGTTCATTGTAATCAAGTTTGGAGGGTTTATTTAAAATTGAATCATCAACACGCAGTTTTCCAAGATCGTGCAACAATCCGGCTATCTCTATCTTTTCGCACACTTCTAAAGAGAGGTTCATCTCCTCAGCCAGATAACGTGCAAGATTACTGACACTCACCGAATGGGATGATGTAAATTCACTTTTCGCATCAACAACGGCTGCAAACATTAATGCAAGCTTCTTCACTTCTAAAAAAGAGAATGTACGCTCTTCCCCGTTTTCAATCCACTCAATAAAATACTCATCTAGTGCATCCTCTTCAAAATAAAACCAAAAAGAAGAGCGCTCAGAGATATGCAAAAATACTTCTACAAATTCCGGAGAGAACATAGTACCGCTGTATTTTGTAATAGTATCTTTGATTGTTTGAACAGATAAAGTATCAGAATCTTTTTGTTGGGCATTTAAAGCGTCAACTCTATCAACCATATATATCAGGTTTGCAATATCTTTCTCCTCTTGAGAAAGTGAGTCAGGCATCTTGTCCCAGTGGGTATGATGATAACGTATAAAAGTCGCATATTTTGCATAGATATCTACACTGTTTAAAAGCTGTTCTCCGCGCTTTGCATGTACTTGGGAGTTATCCCAATCTAGCTCAGTTACAAGGTGTGAATGCACATCTGTAGAGGAAACACCGCAGTCATGGAGCATGGATGCACAGATGACATCATCAATCTTTTCTTGTGGCCAATGAAGTTCTTTGAGAATCTCTGCTGCCATATAGGCAACTCTTTTCCCATGAAAAGTATCATCAATACCTACAAAATCCAAGGCAGTTGAGAGTGCATATGTCACTTCTCTTAAGTTTAATTGGTAGTTCATAGGACTATTGTATCTCGTCTAAACTTAATGGTAAATAAGAAAAAATTATGTAGATTAAATTATGAAACTCAGATGAGTTTCATAATAAAAAAGAGGGGAGTTTTTAGAGGTTTGCAATAACTTTCATTAACTCATCAGGTCTGTTTGAGTTTTTCAGTGCATTCTCTTTAGAGATAACTTTTTTCTGTAAAAGTTCAAGCAGCTGTTGTGTTTGAGTCGTCATAGCAGTTTCCCCTTGGTTTAACTGCATTTGTGAGTAGATTTGGTGTACTTTGTCTTCACGAATCAAGTTTGCGATCGCAGGATTAGAGATCATAACCTCTTGTGTAGCTACTTTACCGCCACCTACTCTAGGGATAAGTGTCTGTGAGATAACAGCAACGAGTGATGAAGAGAGCTGTGCTCTAACTTGTGCTTGTTCCTCACCGTCAAAAACGTCGATAATACGGTTAATTGTACCAGGTGCAGAGTTTGTGTGAAGTGTACCAAAAACCAAGTGACCGGTTTCAGCGGCTGTTAGCGCTGCACCGATTGTTTCAGCATCCCTCATCTCCCCGATCAGGATAACATCCGGGTCTTGACGCAGAGCATACTTCAGTGCTGTAGCGAATGATCTTGTACAACTTCCAACATCCCTTTGTGAAAAGAGGGACTTAATGTTTGTATGAACAAACTCAACCGGGTCTTCAATTGTGATAATGTGACGTCTTTCATTGAGATTAATCTCGTGTAACATTGAAGCAAGTGTAGTTGATTTACCTGAACCTGTAGGACCTGTTACAAGGATAAGACCTTTCTCTTTTTTAACAAGCTCTTTAAAAATTGGGGGATTCCCATACTCTTCAAGTGTAGGGATCTCAATAGGAATCATACGAAATGCACAACCTATACCATAGATAGTACGGTAGTAGTTCGCACGGAAACGTCCGATATCTTTAAGTTCAAAAGAGAAGTCAAGTTCGTTGTTCTCTTCAAAATCTTTTTTCTGTTTGTCTTCTATAAGAGAATAAGCCATCTCTTCAATGTCGGTATCACTAAGAACAGGGAGATTAAGAGCTCTTAACTCTTTATCTATCCTAATTTGTGGTTCACTACCAACAACAAGGTGTAAATCAGATGATTTAAACGCCATAACACTTTTTAAAAGTTTTTTAATATCTAACTTTTTACCTGCTTGGGCACTTTGATCTTGTAACTCTTCACTCATAGAAAACTCCTTTTATAATTTTCTTCGTTAAAACCAACAATTACTTCACCGTTAAACTCAACTACTGGTCTTTTTATAAGAAGGTTTTCTTTGCATAACCACTCTTTTTGTCCGGCTTCATCCAGATTGAGTTCTTTGAGTTTTAAGTTTCTGTATGTAGTACTTCTTGAGTTAAAAAGTTCTTTCATACTTACTTTTTGGAGCCATTCATCTATCTTCTGGCATGGTAATTCTTGTGTTTTAAAGTCGTATAGTTCATAGGCAAGATCGTTTTTTTTGAAAAACGATAAAGCTTTTTTGACACTATCACAATTTTTTATACCATAGACTCTGATCATGACTACTCGATAATTTTAGGTACTATAAAGAAATGTTCAGATGCATCTGGTGCATGACGCAGTATATCATCATTTATATTAGTATCGCAAGATGGTACATCTTCTCTTAAAGGAGTTGCATTGTCATTCATAGCAAAAGTTGACTCGATTCCAGCGGTATCTAGTTCACTTAAATTATCAACAAAACTTACGATTTCAGATAATTGCTCTACAATTTCAGCACGTTTATCCTCTGAAACTTTTAAATAAGATAACTTTTCTAATCTACTTAATAATTTATCATCAACTTGCATTAAAATTCCTGACATGTATATTTTTTTAAATTTTAACATAGAAAACTTAATTTATTTGAACTTGTTTGAGAAAAGTTTAACAAACTATGCGATAATATTCTATACTTTCGAAATAAAGGGATGATTTTTGAGTTTAAAAGATAATATTGACATGGTTAAAGAGGAACTGAACTCTGAAGAGAAGTTCTTTGAAAAAGCTGTCGTAACAGAAAGATTTGTAAAAAAATACAAAAAACCACTTATAGGTTCTGTAATCGCTATAGTTTTAATTGTAGCAGCGGATATCGCTTATGATGTAAATAAACAAAACACTATTAGTGCAGCAAATGAGACATTAAAAGAGTTACAAGCAGATAGCTCTAACACTGCGACACTTGCAAGACTTCAATCATTAAGTCCTGAACTACATGATGTGTGGGCTTACTCTCAAGCAGTAGCAAAAGAGAGTGCGGAAGAATTCTCAAAACTAACAGACTCAAAAGCATTACTTATAGGGGATCTTTCAACGTACGAAGCTGCACAACTAAAAGGTGATAAAAAACTTTTAGAAAAATATGCTAAACAAAAAGATGTGATTTATAAAGAATTAGCACTGGTTGAATTAGCACTAATTGCTATGAATGAAGGTAAGATTGATGAAGCTCATGCAAATCTAAGTATGATCTCGTCAGATTCACCTTTAGCAAATGTTGCAAAATCATTAATGCACTACGGAGTTAAATAGTTTTGAAAAACTATATATTTTTTACTATTACTACTTTAACTATTCTTTTAAGCGGATGTAGTACAAAAGAGGTATATGAGCCGAAATCTGTAGAAGCTGACTGGGATAAAGAGAGTAGTATAGAATCTGAACTAGTAGATAGAGCTTATAATGTTGCTCTTTTAGATAATCGTAAAGTTCTAGATAGAGATAGTATTATAGATATTGCTATTGATGAAGATAAAAGAGTAATATCTGAGAGTGACGGTTGGATCATCTCTGCATCAATTGACGGGAATGTAACTCTAACATCTAAAAACGATAGTAATATTACAAAAAGTATCGATCTGAAAAATACAATTGCAGCGGCAAGTATAAAAGATAATATCTTAGCGGTACTTTTTGCAAACAATGATATGGCTTTGTATGATATTGACTCTCAAGCATTAGTATTAAAAGAGCAGGGTTCTAAATCGTTAGCGGTTGATATGAAGATAGTAAATCCTTACTTTATGAAAGACCTTGTTATCTTTTCAACGCTTGACGGTAAAATCGTGATCATCAATATTACGGCGAAAAAACGTTTACGTACGGTAATCGTGTCGTCGCAAGATAAGTTTAACAATGTAATCTATTTTAATATGATTGATAATAAAATTATTGCAGCTACAGGTACAAAGATTCTTTCACTTGCACAAAAAGAGATACGTCAAAAGTATGAGATAAGAACTATTATAGATGACGGAAAAATGCTTTATGTAGCAACAAAGCAGGGTGATATTATCTCTCTTACTCCTGAGCTTGAGGTTGTTAATAAAATCAAGCTTCCGTTTGCTCACATTCTTGGAATGATAAGCGATGACGAAAAGATATATCTTCTTGAAAAAGAGGAGTATCTCATAGAAATTGACAAAAAAACTTTTGAGTATAAAATATATAAAAGCGACTTTAGTGACGGGTTCGTTTTTGTAGGCGATAAAGTTTTTTATGTGGATGATACAAAAATATCAATCAAATAGATGTCTAAGGAACTTGAAGCTTTTTTAGAATATATCCTTGTAACCAAAACACTCTCTAAAAAGAGTGTCGAGGCATACAAGGGTGACCTTCTACAGCTTGAAGAGAAGTTCCAAAAGCCGCTTATCTCTTTAGATACCCCAACAATTCTTTCTCTCCTTGCAGAATATAAAAACAAACGAACTCTTAACCGAAAACTCTCTTCTATCAATGCTTTTTTTGATTTTTGTTACAAAGAGGATTTTTTAGCAGAAAAAACAAAGATCAAATCGGCAAAAATTCCTAAACTGCTTCCAAAGTTTTTATCGTATGAAGCGATACAAAACGGACTTTCAATGATTGATAGAACTACATGGATAGGCAAACGTGATTATGCTTTAATCCTTTTTTTATATGCAAGCGGGGCGAGGATTTCGGAGTGTTTAGAACTCTCGTTAGGAGATATAGACGGGGAATGGCTCTACATTCGCCATGCTAAAGGGCAAAAAGAGAGAATCGTTCCGCTTGCTCAAGTAGCCAAAGATGCTATAATGGAATATCTTGAAGCATTGGCATTTGAGAAAGATTTTATATGGTGTAACTATAAAGGGACAAAACTAAGCAGAATTTCCGCTTTTAAGATCACACAGAAGTATCTTGGCGTATCACCCCATGTACTTAGACACTCCTATGCCACCTCTTTAATACGTGGAGGAGCCGACATTAGAGTAGTGCAGGAACTCCTTGGACACTCCTCGCTTCTAACGACACAGATCTATACCCATATACAAAAGCAAGATCTTAAAGATACCGTCGATGTATGTCATCCGATGGCAAAAGAGAATTTATGAATAAAATAAAGATACAAATATCCTTGCTATTGATTGCCATGCTCGGGATTATGTCCGGTATTACGGTAGTCTCATCCTTACCGTTAATTGCACATAAATTTTCAAATATAGAACATATTGAATTTTTATCAAAGCTGATGCTTACTATTCCATCTATGATGATTGCTATTTTTGCCCCGTTTGCCGGATATATCGTAGATAAGTTTGGACGTTTAAAGCCTCTATACGCAGGGATTGTACTTTTTATAATAGGTGGAAGTTCCGGATTTTACCTGCATGATTTTTATGTAATCCTCATCGGTCGTGCACTTCTTGGCGTGGCAGTTGCACTTATAATGACGAGCTCAACGGCACTGATAGGAGATTATTTCAGTGAAGAAGTACGACATAAGTTCATGGCAAAGCAGGGGATGGCAGTAGCCCTAGGAGGCATAGTTTTTATCTCTTTAGGGGGATTGCTGGCACAAATTCACTGGTCGTATCCTTTTGCTATTTACTTGATCCCCATACTCTTTTTCCCATTGCTTTTAAGTTCATTATATGAGCCGAAAAAACATCTGCAGCTTGATGAAGACCTGAATGTCTCGACAAAGCTTTTTCCTGTGTATCTCACTGCATTTTTTGTGATGGTACTGTTTTATATGCTTCCGACACAATTACCGTACTTGATAGTAAATATCTTAGGAGGCAAACCGCAAACCGTAGGATTCGTAATAGCAACGGCAATGACCTTTAATGCACTTACTGCTATGCAGTATGCAAGGATCAAAGCAAAATTTTCTTATATCCAGATCTATATGGCAACATTTATACTTTTTAGTACGGGTTTATTTATTGTCTCTCAGGCAGAGAGTATAGCAGAGCTCTTTTTCTCTACTGCTCCTCTTGGGATGGCTTTTGGGCTTTTACTTGTGAATACTAATGCCTGGTTTCTCTCTAAAGTACCGCCGCATAAAAGAGGAAAAGCTTCAGGGATGTTAACATCGAGTTTTTTCTTGGGGCAGTTTTCCTCCCCATTGTTATTTGAACCCATAGTGTTAGCCTACGGGATTCAAGGACTCTTTTTTATAGTGTCGCTTGTAGCTCTTTTAACGGCTCTTATATTGTTTGTAAAGAGTTATAAATAGATATAAACTTAAAATGTTTATTTTAATTGTGGTAAGATTGTAGCAATTATAAATAAGGAAGTTTTCTATGCAAAAGATATTCTTAGGTATTTTAGGTGTAATCGTCGTACTAGTAGCGATTGTGATCGCAACACATATCAATAAGGTTCCTACACTCGATGAGGGTGTAAAAGCTGCGTGGGCACAGGTGGACAATCAGTATAAACGCCGTGCAGACTTAGTGCCGAATCTGGTTGCAACGGTGAAAGGATATGCATCTCATGAAAAAGAGGTACTGACTCAGGTTACGGAAGCAAGAGCAAAGGTGGGACAGATGCAACTCTCCCCCGAGATGTTAAACAATCCACAGGCATTTGCAATGTTTGAAAAAAATCAAGGAGCTCTAAGTTCTGCACTTTCGCGTCTTATGTTAGTAGTGGAACGCTATCCCGAGCTTAAAGCAGATAAAAACTTTCAGGCACTCCAGTCACAACTTGAAGGGACTGAGAACCGTATATCTGTAGCGAGAAGAGACTATATTGCAGCTGTTCAGAAGTATAATCTTGAGCTTCGAACATTTCCGGGAAAATGGGTCGCTTCCATTTTTTATCCTGAAGCAAATGTGAAAGAGAATTTTAGTGCCACACCACAGGAGCAAGCTGTCCCAAAAGTGGAGTTTTAAGCTATGAAGCTCTTTACAAGGTTTATGCTCTTACTAAGTTTTATAACTACCTTTGTAATAGCCGAGCCTACATTCCCGGAACTAACCGGTCGAGTAGTAGATAATGCCTCACTCCTTTCATCATCTCAAGAACAAGCGCTTACAAAACTTTTACAAGAGCATGAAGAAAAAACTACAAACCAGGTTGTAGTCGTTACACTTCCAAGCCTTCAAGGGTATACGATAGAGGAATACGGTTATCAACTCGGTCGCCATTGGGGGATTGGACAAAAAGGAAAAGACAACGGAGTCTTGCTTATAGTTGCACCAAATGAGCGAAAAGTACGCATAGAGGTTGGATATGGTTTAGAGGGAGTACTTACAGATAAAATAGCACATGATATTATTCAAGATAAAATCCTCCCATTTTTTAAACAGAAAAACTATTCCCAAGGGATAGAGTTTGGGACATACCAAATTTTATACGCTTTAAAAGGTGAATATCAAATTTCGCAAAAGAGTAGTCAGTCTAAGAGTGAAAAAGCTTTTCAAAACTTCGATGATTATTTCATTACCGGTTTTATTATCCTTTTCTTTGTATCTATGATAGTAGAGTATTTTATGTCGGGACAGGAGAAAAGTACACGTTTTTATGTAGCAGTTGGTATAGCAACTTTTGCCTCTGTAATAGCTTTTATAATTTTTTGGCATATCATCATTGCGGCGATTGCATGGATATTTACATTTATACAGATAATATCAGGCTCTTCAAGGTCTAGCGGAGGCTGGGGTTCGTCGGGCGGTTACGGCGGAGGCAGTAGTTTTGGCGGTTTTAGCGGCGGTGGCGGAAGCTTTGGCGGCGGTGGAGCATCAGGGAGTTGGTAATGGAATATTTAGTAAATAAAGAGGAACAATCTCGTATTAGAGAGGCGATCGGGGCCTTTGAGAAAAAAAGCAGTGCAGAGATTGTCACTGTAATAGCTAAACAGAGTGATACTTATCTGTTTATACCTACATTGTGGGCAGCTATCGGTGCACTTGTGTTGCCGTGGTTATATGCGGGGGTATCTGACGGAATGACTCAAACAGAGATTAATTTAATGCAGCTAATTGTATTTGCTCTTTTAGCAGTGTTAGGACAGATAAAGCCTATCAAGATGTTACTTATCCCTTCGTATGTAAAAAAGAAGCGCAGTGCGAATAGGGCTAGAGATAAATTTCTTGAACTTTTAGGGGAAGATGTACATAATGACGGTTTTGTGATGCTCTATGTAAGTGAAGCTGAAAAATATGTTGAAATTCTTACAGATGCTATAGTTGCACAAAAAGTGGATAATGCCCTTTGGAGTGAGAGTATAGAAAATTTTGTAAAGCGTGTAAAAGAGGGAAATATCGCCCAAGGGTATTTGGAGACTATAGAAAAAGCTACAGAGTTACTTATAGAGCTTTTTCCAGAGACAAAAGATGATAAGGACAGCTTGCCGAATCATCTTATTTTGATCTAGGTGCTAGAAGGATTTTAAGCTCTAGATCGAGAACGGTTTCTTGAGTTAGACCTAGGCTTGCTTTGCGCAGGTTTGGCTTTCTTTTGAGAATTGCTGCGAGAACCGCGACCACCACCCATATTTATTGGCTCTGCTTTTATAGAAGGGTCAGGTTTAAAACCTTTTAACCACACTTTAGGGATATCTTTTTTGATAAGTTTTTCGATGTTTCTTAAAAACTCATCTTCATCTATACACACAAGTGAAACAGCTTCACCCTCATTCCCGGCACGTCCTGTACGTCCGATGCGGTGTACATAATCTTCACTGACGTTAGGCAGTTCAAAATTTACAACATGGGGGAGCTGATCGATGTCGATCCCGCGTGCCGCAATATCAGTTGCCACTAAAACTCTCACTTCACCTTTTTTAAAGTCAGCGAGCGCTTTGGTTCTTGCATTTTGACTTTTATTCCCGTGAATAGCCACAGCCGTGATACCGTCTTTTTCTAGCTGTCCGCACAGTTTATTTGCTCCGTGTTTCGTTCTTGTAAAAACAAGTACCTGCTTCCAATCTCCTTCAGTGATGAGGTGTGTTAAAAGCTCACGTTTACGCGCTTTGTCAACGTGATAAACAGCTTGTTTAACGATCTCGCTTGAGGTGTTTCTTCTTGCTACTTCTATAAGTGTTGGAGATTTTAGCAAGCTCTCTGAGAGTTTTTTGATAGCATCTGAGTAAGTTGCCGAGAAGAGAAGATTTTGTCTCTCTTTAGGAAGGAGTTTCATGATTTTTTTAATGTCGTTGATAAACCCCATATCTAACATTCTATCCGCTTCATCGAGTATGAAAAAGTCAACTTTTGAAAGTTTGATCGTCCCTTGAGAGATATGATCTAACAGTCTTCCCGGAGTAGCTACAACAATATCTACACCTTTTTTCAATTGTGTGATCTGAGGGTTTATCTTTACCCCTCCAAATATTACTGTAGATTTAAAAGGGAGATGTTTGCCGTAAAGAGATACACTCTCGCCAACCTGTGCAGCCAACTCGCGTGTCGGTGTCAGTATAAGTACACGCACGTGATGTTTAGTGTTTGTATCTTTAGAACGCGAAAGCAGTTCGAGCAAAGGGAGTGTAAAACCCGCTGTTTTTCCCGTACCCGTTTGAGCACCTGCTAATATATCTTTTTTTTCTAATACTACAGGTATAGCTTTTTCCTGTATCGGTGTAGCTTTTGTGTAGCCTTGTTCTTGTATCGCTTTGAGTAAAGGCGCTGATAGACCCAGTTCTTTAAATGTCAACTTATTTTATCCTAGTTGTTAATATGATTCATAATAGCATAATAAACTGCGAGTAAGGGCAGGGATTTAAACTAATATGTTTTAGTGACTAAAAAGCTTATTAAGATTATCCAAGTATAATACATACATGAAAAAAATAGCACCTGTTTTAATAGTCTTACTTTTTGTGATAGTGATAGTTTTTATCTTTCTTTCTTTGGGAAAAACACAACATATGGTGGTGATCAAAGAGGGAAATCTCAAGCAACTTCCTTTAAAAATAGAACTGCATAAATATCAAGACAGCTATTGCGGAATGATCATTGATGAGTTAGGTTATGCATCCCAAGTGGTTGCTCGTGATGGTAAAACTTGGTTTTTTCACGATCATGGAGATTTTGTCCTATGGCTTGAAAATAAAGGGTTTAAAGATGAGGCAAAGATCTGGGTGATGAGTAGAGATTCACATAAATGGATCGATGCAAAAGAAGCGTATTATTCACGAAATGAGATCACGCCTATGGGGTTTGGATTTGGAGCGTATGAAAAAGAGAAAGAGGGGCTTGTTACCTATGCTCAGATGAGACTTTTTACACTTCGCGGTGAGACGATGCAAGACCCAAAAATTAGAAAAATTTTAACGGATAACTAGTGGATACAGTCAATATTTTAGCGATAATAAGTATAGCGTTTTTAGGTTCTTTTGGCCACTGTATAGGGATGTGCGGCGGTATTGTCCTCGCATATTCAAGCATTAAAATAGAGCCGCAGAGTTCAAAAGTTTCAAAAAGTGTCGCACATCTGCTATATAGTTTTGGTAGAGTGTTTACTTACACGGTTTTAGGTGCAATTTTTGGAACACTCGGCGGTGTTGTGACATTTTCAAATAATGCAAACGGTGCTTTGCTTATCGTTGCGGGAGTTGTAATGATCTTAGCCGGATTATCGCTTATGGGAAAGATTAAATTTTTAACTGTTATTGAACATACTTTTTCCTCTTCTAAACTTTATAAAGAGAGTTTTCGCTCTATTTTAAACTCCAAATCGAACTTTAGTTTTTTTGTACTTGGGATGCTTAACGGATTGCTCCCTTGCGGTTTTGTATACTTTTTTGCGATCACTGCGGCATCAACAGCAAGTCCATTTTACGGAGCATTAGTGATGTTTATTTTTGGAGTAAGTACAATCCCTGCAATGTTCGGACTCGGATTTTTGTCTTCAATGGCAAGTGCAACGAACTTTAGAAATATGATGATGAGTTTATCGAGCGTAGCGGTTATACTTTACGGCGCTTTTACTATCTACAACGGATATGACTATATTACAAATCCTTTAAAAACGATACAACAGTGTCATTAATTGTAGAAAATTAAATTTATAATTCGCTATAATAAAAAATAAAACAATTCAAAAAAAGGGTATTAGAGATATGAAAAGCTCAATTATAGAGAGTATTAAATCACTTCCTCCACTTTCTAAAACTATCGCAGATATAGACAGGGTATTTGCAGATAAAGAAGCTGGAGTTGCTGACCTTACGAAGGTAATTGAACATGACCCGATGATTGTAGCTAATATCTTAAAAACGGCAAATTCTCCTCTTTACGGTTTTGGTAGAGAGATTAAAAATGTGGGTCAGGCTGTTTCACTTTTTGGAATGAGCATGACAAGAACTATTGCTCTTGGAAATGCGCTTAGAAAACTGCTTAATGTCGATATGCAACCTTATGGTATTACAAGTGATAGATTTGCTGAGATCTCTTCTTTGCAAGCAACCTTGATGAATAGATGGTACGGCAAAATCGATAGGAAAAAAGCAGAAAAATTGTACCTGGCGGCTTTTTTACAGGAAACTGGAAAAATCCTTATTGCAAGTGATGTGATTAAAGAAGATGAGGATGTAAGTTTTAAATCTGAAATTGAGATGTCCGGGAACTTGGCTCAAGTTGAAAAATCGTATGTGGGTGTAACTAGTGCTGAAGTTACGGCTGAGGTATTTGAACACTGGGGTTTTGATAAGGAGTTTGTAGAGATGATCCGTTTTGCTGATGATCCTGCATCAGCTCCAGAAGAGGTTCAAGAGTATGCAATGGCTCTGCATATTGTAAAAACTGTTTTACCTATAAATAAACCTTTATCAGATCAAGCGATTAACTTTGCACTTCGTAAAGCAAAAGATGCGGGATATAAGCATGAGCTCTTAGAAGACGCTATCGATGATATGATAGATATTATTGAAGAGGAAGAGGAACAATAGACCTCTTTCGAAAACTCTGATACTCATCAGAGGGCTAAAAAAAGTTAAAATTGTGTAAGATTGATTTTTTTTAACCCTCCCTTCGAGTAAACTAAACAAGCGTATTAATATATATTTGGTCCTCTTGAGTATGGATCACTATGTTAATGAATATCTACTTTGATTATAAACTTGTATAATTTACTGAACAATATTAGAGGTTATGAAAGAGGTCTAATGTCCAAAGTAGTTACCGTAATCGATACATTTGGTTTCTTTTTTAGAAGCTTTTATGCACTTCCGCAACATTTAAAAACAAAAGATGGTTTCCCGACAGGGCTATTAACGGGATTTACAAACTTTATCTCCACACTGCAAAAAGATCATGACAGCGACTATATTATCTTTGCTGTTGATTCTAAGGGCGATACGTTTAGAAACGAGATAGACGAAAACTATAAAGCAAATCGTCAAGCACCACCGCCGGAACTTACAATGCAGCTCCCTGTTGCTATTGAATGGATCAACAAAATGGGTTATAAAACTCTTGGTCTGACCGGATTTGAAGCGGATGATATGATAGCAACAGTTGTAAAGTTTGCAAAAGATAAAGGGTACAAAGTTCGTGTTGTTTCTCACGATAAAGATCTCTACCAGCTGATCGATGATGACAATGTAACTATTGTTGATGCGATTAAAAGAAAAAGCGTAAACGAAGAAGCTTGTTATGAAAAGTACGGTGTGACTCCAAAACAGTTTATCGATTACCAATCTATTTTAGGTGATAGCGCAGATAATGTCCCGGGTGTAAAAGGGATAGGAAAAGTTGGTGCTGAGAAGCTTTTAAAGGAATATGGTTCTTTAGATAATATTTATGCTCATATAGATGAGATAAAAGGTGCTACTCAAAAGAAATTGATAGAGTCAAAAGATCAAGCCTATATGTCAAAACAACTTGTAACACTTCGTAACGATGCATTTGACAGTCTCGATTTTGAAGAGTATAAGATGGATGTTGAAAATCCGTTTTTAAACATCTATGATGAGCTAGTACAGTATGAACAAAATGCAGTGCTTCGAACACTTCATGCAAAAAATATGGTGAGTGATGAGCAAAAAGAGAAAGCTGTCCAAAAAGCAAATGAAGAGATAGCAGAAGACCACAGTGCAGAGGAGTTTAAAACAACTCTAATCACAGATAAAAAAACGCTTGATGAAGTTATAGCAAAACTTGAAGAGTTGAGTATTGTAGCTTTTGATACAGAGACTACGGGACTTGATTATGCAAATGACAAGCTTGTAGGATTTTCATTTTGTTTTAATGAAGATGAAGCATACTATGTACCGTTTGGACATTTTTATCTGGGTGTAGGCGATCAGATCAGTGAAGAGGATGCTAAAGATGCTATTAAAAAGATCTTTAACTCTTTAATAGTTGGGCATAACATCAAGTTTGATCTACACTTTCTAAATAAATTTGTAGGTGAAGAACTAAAAGTTTACAGTGACAGTATGATCCTTGCATGGCTTATCAATTCCGAAGCGGCACTTTCTCTTGATAAACTCTCGGAAAAACTGTTAAATCATAAAATGATCCCTTTTAAAGATACTGTGAAAAAAGGGGAGACTTTTGCATCTGTTGAGCTGGAACAAGCGTGTAAATATGCAGCGGAAGATGCATATATCACTTTTAAACTCTATAACCTTTTCTTACAAAAATTAGAGCTGCAAAATGCAGATCATTTAATAGATGAAGCTGATGATATAGAGATCCCGTTTTTACAAACACTACTGAAAATGGAAGAGACAGGTATTGCTGTTGATATAGCTTTCTTAGAGAAGTTTTTAACAGAGGTTCAGGAAAATATTCAAACACTAACACAAGAGATCTATGCACTTGCAGGCGGAGAATTCAATATTAACTCCACAAAGCAGCTGGGTGTTGTTCTTTTTGAAACGCTTGGGCTCCCTGTAGGGAAGAAAACAAAAACAGGTTACTCTACAGATGAGAAAGTGTTAAACTCACTTAAAGACGCCCATGCAGTCATACCGAAGCTTTTAGAGTATCGTGAGGTGTATAAACTTTACTCTACTTATATAGAGCCGTTATTAAAACTTGCACGTGAGAGTGAGGATAGCCGTATCCATACTTCGTTTGTACAGACTGGAACGGCAACGGGGCGTCTGAGTTCTAAAAATCCTAACTTGCAAAATATACCTACTCGTACACCGCTTGGAGCTAAGATACGTGAAGCTTTTGTAGCACCGAGAGGGAAAAAGCTCATCGGGATTGACTACTCACAAATCGAGTTGCGTCTTTTGGCTCACTTCTCACAAGATAAAGTACTTGTGGATGCATTTAATAACGATAAAGATATCCACCTGCAAACTGCCATCGTTTTATTTGGCGAGGAGGAAGCTGCTCAAAAAAGAGGTATTGCTAAAACTGTAAACTTTGGACTACTTTACGGAATGGGGCAGAAAAAACTCTCAGATACGTTAGGTATTACGACAAAAGAGGCAAAAGCGATCATCGAGAAGTATTTTGAGTCTTTCCCAACGGTAAAAACTTATTTCAGATCAATTGTAGACGGTTCAAAACAAAAAGGCTATATTGAAACACTGCTTCGAAGAAGAAGATACTTTGATTATGAAAATGCAACACCTATGTTTAAAGCTGCATATGAGCGCGAGAGTGTAAACAGTGTATTTCAAGGGAGTGCGAGTGATCTTATCAAGCTCTCTATGAATAAAATTATAAAGACGATAGAAAAAGAGAATTTACCTGCGAAGATGTTACTACAGATTCACGATGAGCTTATCTTTGAAGTGGATGAAGCAGTTGCAGATGAACTGGGGAAAAAGTTTCAGTCTATTATGGAAGATATATATAAGTTAAATATCCCGTTAAGAGCATCTCTTAACATCGGTGATAATTGGAGCCAACTAAAATAATAAGAGGCAAGGGAGATTGAGAAGTTTATTTCTCAATCGGCTGAGGTGAAGGCTCACTAAAGAGGTATCCTTGAGAGAACTCTATACCGAGCTCCTCAAGTTTCTCTTGAATAGATGGAGCATGTACAAACTCGGCTATAATAGGGATACCCGCATTTTTTGCAAAAAAGCTGATAGCTCTTGTTATCTCGTAACTTTTTTGATCAGTATCGATGTTTTTAATATATCGTGCATCTATTTTTAAAAAGTCTATATCCATATCTAAAATTCTTTCAAAGTTAGAATATTCCGAACCGAAATCATCTATGGCGATTTTAAATCCACACTCTTTTAAACTTTTTAACTGATCTATATGGTTTACTTTACCTGTAGCACTAATCCCCTCTAAAACCTCTAGAACAATTCTATTTGGATCTATATTGTAGTGTTTTGACTTCTCTAAAAGAAAAGCTTTTAAATAGTGTTGGTTTAAATCCTCTTCCGTGATATTTATAGAGAAGGTGTAGTTGTTTTGTGCCATCTTTTGAAAACTTTTATCTATAATAGTTTTTGTAATCTCAAGTAGTAACCCAGAGAGCTTTGCAGCTTCTAAAAAGGCTATTGGCGGAATGATTTTATCAAAATCTTCTATGCGAGCGAGCACTTCAAACTTAATGATCTTCCCGGTTTTATTGTTTCTGATTCCTTGATAATAAGGGACTACCCGCTCTTCAAGAAGTGCGGCATGTAAAAGTCTGTTAGACTCAAAAAAGCTCTCTTTATTTTGATGGTTTATAGCAATATCATCTTTGTGATTGTAGATATAAAGGTTGTTTCTTCCGTTTTGCTTCGCTTTTTTGAGGGCAATTGCAGCATCACGTAAAACATTTTCAGCTACATACACACCGCCGTAGGTAAAAGAGATGTTAAATGTCAGTGTATTAACCATCAGTGTAGAGCCGTAAAAATATTTTTTGATCTCCTCTACTATTTCTTTTATATTAACCTCTGTTTCATACAATAAGGCAAACTCATCGGAATTGATTCTAAATGTATGTTGGTCGCCGAAATTGTTTTTTAAAACTTCTGCTACATCTTGTAAGATCTCATCGCCTATCTCATAACCGTAGGCCGTATTTATGTAAGAAAAGTTGTTGATGTTTAGCAGAATCAATGTTATGGGCTTTTGATAAGAACGCAACATGTTTTCAAGTTTTGATTTGTTCTTTAAGCCTGTTAAAGAGTCAATAAATGCCATCTCTTCGATCTGCATCTTTGCCTGTTTTAGTTCTGTTAAATTTGTAAAGATTCCAAGATAGTTTTTCTTATGATGAGGTAACTCTAAAACACTAATGCTCAGCCATTGAGTGATCTCTTCACCATCGGCATTAACATTGACAATTTCACCTGCCCATTTCGAAGTCTCATTCAAACTTTTCCACATCTCATTATAAAACTCTTTAGGTTGCTTATGTGAAGTCAGGAAGTTTGGATTTTTCCCTATAATATCTTTCTCTTCGTATTTATAAATATCTTTAAACGCTTGATTTACTTCGATAATAGTATTTTTTTCATCGGTAATAACAATCCCCTCAGAAGCGCTTTGTGTAGCTAATGAAAAGAGTTTTAGTTTTTGATCTTTTTTGATGTTTTTTAGGACAATGCTGACAATTTTAGCACCAGTTTCCAATAACTTTTTATGAAAATTTGAGGGGGAACGATGTTCAAAAGATGAAAGAGCAAAAGTGGCAATTGCTTGAGAGTTTTCATCTTTTACGGGCATTGACCAACAAGAGCATAAGTTAAACTCTTGTGCCAATTCTCTAAGATCACTCCATCTCTCATCTTCAAAAGTATTTACGACATATTGTGCTTCATTTTTAAATATGGCATTTCCACAAGAACCGGCACCTTCTCCCGGTTTTAGGTTTTCCAATGCTTTATGACCGGCTTTTGGTACTGATGGAGCCGATAAAACACTAAGCGAATTGTTCTTGGAGTCCAACAGCATAATAGAAGCAACAGAATTAGGAAGAAGCTTTTCAGCCATGCTACATAAAGTGCTTAACACAACATCACTCTCTTCTCCATCGGCAATCATCCCGAGGATACTTCCTTGGATACTGATGATGTTGTCATACTCTTCTTGTGTAATAGGTACTTCATCAAGTTGTAGAAGTTCTAAATTTTTGCATGAGTTTTGTTCACTTGACATAAGGTTTACCTATCACTGATTTGTGTTAATTGTAACATATAATTGTAGAAATCGGTACTCTGAAGTTGTTTTTTTTTCATCAAGGGAAAATATGCTACTTCCGGTATAAAAGAAAACTATTTAGTCTGTTTATATATAAAACTGAAAACTTCTGCAATAGCTTTATACATCTGGGGTGGTACTTCGTGATCAAGCTCTACGTTTGAGAGCAGTTCGATCAGATTCTCATCCTGTTTGATGGGGATATCGTTCTCTTTTGCGATCTCAATGATCTTTTGCGCAGTTTTCCCTTCACCTTTTGCCGTTACTCTAGGTGCGGAATCTTTAGATGCATCGTATTTGAGTGCTGCTGCTTTTGGTTTCATGCTTTTGCCTCAAAACCGAGATTTACTTCATTTGTATCTGAAACATATTGTGTTTCGTTTGGATCGAGAAAACGGATATCTTTGATTAGTAGTCCCGTCGTGTCAAGCCGCTCTTTTAACTCTTTTACCCCGGATTGCAGAAGTTGTTTTAACTCTTTATTTTGTGTGGAGATATTGACATTGAGGTACTTCTCTTCAAAAAGCCCCAGTCGAACGCGTAACTCTCCATACTTTTTCAAGTTAAGTTCTATATCGCAAAAAAAAGCGTTGTTTTTATCTTTTTTTATGGTTAGGTTTCCATCTTCCAAGGCATCAAACTCATAGGGAAGATAGATTGCAGATGCATTTGAAAGGTGAGATACCAGTTGGTAGTAGTCTATTTGCAAAGAGAGTTTATCCACAATGTTTAGCAGTTGAGTTTTATTCGCTAAAAGGGAGCCCTCCAACTCCTGTTTTGTCTTTAAAAGGGCTGCTTTAAAATCGTTTGAGAGGAGCTCTTGGATCTTGGCATCTTTTGGATCAAGATTTTTTAGTTTCGATTCTAAAAATATTCCCGAGTTTTCCAGTTTTGATTTGAGCAGTTTGTCATCGATATTTTTAATATCACTCAGCATATTTTTTAGATGCTTTTCGATCGGAAGGTTTTGCTTCTCACTTTCTAAAGAGAGTAAGAACTCTTTAATTGTGGTTTTTATATTCCCAAGCTCTTTGAGGGTAGGGTTGTTTTTAAGCAGTTCTAAGAGTTTTTGGTTTTGAAGCTCATTGGTTGCAGACTCTTTAAAAATAGTATTTAAAACAGAGGCGAGATCTTTGGCTTTACTTAGCAGTGCACTCTCGTTTGGTGAGATATCTTTTAAAACTTGCGCTAAAGCTTTATTAGTTGATGGCAGTACAATGTTTTGCAGTTTATTTGAGTCTAATTTGATCATTGTTTAAAGTTTATTCTAAATTTACAAAAAATTCCCTTATAATTACAAAAATAAAACGTAAGGGTTGCTAATGAATAACAATATAGAAAAAGCTTTAGAGATCTGGCACAAGCGCTATGAGGATGATGAGCATCAATATAGCGAATTTGAACCATCAGATATAGAGTATTTTATTGGGTGTATGTTGTATAACCATTTTGCTTTTTCAAAAGCTGTACCTACAATGAAAACAATCGATCTGAGTTACGATTTTCTCTCAACATGTGGCGATGAAGAGTATGAAGAGGTAAAAAAGATGATCGAGTCTATAACGTTTGAAGATGAAAAAGAAGCGGTAGATTTTTTACTCAAGTTTATTCAGGACTCGCGTGCAAAATATACACCGTCTGAATTGTATCTACTCAACCGACTGCTTAATCATATAACTTTGCTTTCAGAGAGATATGAAAACGATCAAGAACCGGGTCAAGTTAATTTTCAGACCTTAAAATTTAAATAGATGAAAAAGTACCTGATCACTTCACCGGAGTTTTATACACAAGAGTCTGAAACTTTTGCCGAAAAATTATCTTTGCAGATACAAAAACATCAGCCAGATTTTATACTTTACAGAGATAAAGAGAATGAAAACTATGCTGCGTTGGCAAAAACGTTTCTAGATGTGTGTCATAAGTACGAGGGGCTAAAAGCTTTTATACATCAAGACTTCCTTTTAGCAAAAGAGTTGGGTGCCACGGGTGTACATCTTAACTCCACACAGTTTGAAAAAATAGCAGAAGCGAAAGAATTGGGGCTTGAAGTGATTGTAAGTACACATACACACGATGAGGTGAAAGAGGTTCAAGGATTAGGGGCTGACTATGTTACTTACAGCCCGATTTTTCCCTCTCCAAACAAAGGGATACCAAAAGGGATTGAAGACCTGAAGTTGATTGTAAAGAGTGCAAATATTAAGATCTTTGCACTGGGCGGCATTGTAGATAAGGCGCAGATAAAAGCGGTAGAAGATGCAAAAGCTTTTGGCTTTGCATCTATACGCTATTTTTTCTAATTAGGCTAAAGAGAGTTCGCCCAGATAGTTGTGGATCGTATTTCCTTTTGCCAGCCAGTGTAAGATCCCTCCGCTTAAATTTTTCACATTTGTAAAGCCGAGTTTTTGCAGCTGATATGCAGCGAGTGCTCCACGGGGCCCTTTAAGACAGTATGTGACGATCTGGGCATCTTGGCCAAACTGTTTGGCAACTTTTTCAATTGCCATAAACTCTAGTTTTCCTCTTGGAATCGTAAGTACGGTATGAGCGTTAATGTAACCTGAACTAAACTCTTCAGGTTCTCTTACATCGATAAGAATAATATCTTTAGAGATGTCGTATAGCTCCTCTACATCAATATTGACAACATGTCTATTTGCTTCTTCGATCACCGCTTTTAAGTGTTCAGATAGAAATATCTCATCAAACCTTTTGGCGTACTCTTCAAGTTTAGTATTCAGATTTCTCATAAGGGCTCCTTTGAAATAATATGCAAATAGAATAGCATATTATCTCTAAAACTCTTTTTGACTTCAAAAACTTCCTCAGATATAATAAGAGATAAAATTATAGAAAGCGGAGTGAGATATGGGACACGAATTGTGGAGCTATTCGGCTATCATACTTTTTTTTGTTGTTATCGCAAAAATAGTGTCTCAAAAAACTTCAACGATAGATGTAATCTGGCTTATTATCTTCGGTTCGCTCGGAGTTAATTTCGGAATACTCCCTGCACATAACGAGATCCTTGAAGCGATAGGGGACTGGGGGATTGTCTTTATTATGTTCGCCCTTGGTTTTGATGAAGATCTTAACCATTTTATCCAGGGACTTAAAAGAAGTTTCGGGATTGCGGTGATCGGTGCTATTTTTCCGTTTCTAGCGGGGTATTATACAGCCGGATTATTTGGTTACGGGTTTAATACACAGATGATCTGGGGACTTACCATGACTGCCACAGCGGTGAGTTTAACTATGGTCTCACTCAGAGAGCAGGGGTTACATAAAACTACCGCGTCAACTGCTATTATGAGTGCCGCCGTTGTTGATGACATACTCTCCCTTATCGGGCTTTCTATTATGATACCGATTGCTGTAAGTACTACGGGTGATAACGGTTCGATGATAGAGTTTAATGAACTTTCCATCATCATAGCAAAAGTGATCGCCTTTTTTGCCATCATCAGCTTTATAGGGATGGTACTTTTTCCCGATTCCATAACCAAAGAGAAAGATAAAAAATATACTGCACTGTTTCATCTTATCGTAAAGGTAAGAAAGTTTTTAGGGATTAGAAAACTGCTTATGGCATATAGCGGAAAGTTTACCCCTTTAGTGATGATCTTTACCGCCTTTGTCTTTGGTGCCTTGGCAGACAGATTCGGTTTTCATCCTGCGATTGGGGCGTATTTTGCAGGACTATTTTTACGTGAAGAATATTTTATGATCAAAGTGGATAATCAACTGCGCTCCCATAGAAAAGACAGTGAGTTTGTGATCAATCATCTTGCTTATACCATCTTTGGACCTATCTTTTTTGTAGAACTCGGAACTAAACTAATCCTTGATATGGAGCTGGTAACAGAGGTTTTTCCTGTAGTTTTTGTCCTGTTTTTAGCAGTATTTACACTTCAGATACTCTCGGCTGCTCTTGCCGCAAGGTTTACCGGAAAATATGAATGGTATCAAAGTGTTATGATTGGTCTTGGGATGCTCGGACGGGCTGAACTTGCCTTTATTGTAATAGATATCGCCTATGTGGATGAGAAAATTATCGACATTGAGCAGTTCGATACTTTAATCTTTACAATCTTTTTGTTAAATATTGCGGTTCCGCTTGCGATTAAGCGATGGGAACCTTACTATATGGGGAAAAAGAGACTCGAATTATTTGGAATTACACTTTCTAAAGAGTGTTAGTTTTTGAGTTGCCCTGCAAGATAGCCGCTAGCAAAACTCCACTGGAGATTATAGCCGCCGCACGGTCCGTCAAGATTCATAATCTCACCGCAAAAATACAGACCTTGAATAAGCTTGCTTTGCATTGTTTTTGGGTCTATCTGTTTGAGGCTTATACCGCCTCTTGTGATCATCGCCATTTTAAATCCGTCATGACCCGTAACCGTCATAGGTGTCCATGTAAGGAGTTTTATAAGCTGATCCCGTTTTTGTCCCTCGATTTTATTGTATTTGAGATCTTCATCGATCTCTGCGAGTTTACACAGCTCTTGGGAGAGCGGTAGAGGAAGCAGGGTATGTACAATCTCTACAATAGTTTTATCGGGATCCTCTTGGGAGATTTTTTTGAGATGTTCTCGGATCTGCTCCTCATTTTTCCCTTTTGTCAGATTGAGCAGAATAGGAACTTCATTGTACTTTTTAAGCAGGGGTGTTACCTCTCTGGCAAAATCAAGCACGACGGGACCGCGGATCCCCTCTTTTGTAAAGATGAGATCACCTTTTGCACGTAGCTTTGCATGTTTTTTGAGATCAACGCGCAGTTCTACTTTAGGGATGGTGTCGGCTCGGCAATTTGCCTGCCATTTCTCTTTGGTTTTAAGGGGCATCATAGCCGGGGAGAGGTCTGTGACTTTGTGCCCTAACTCTTCAACTAATATATAACCGTCTCCCTCAGCACCTAGAGTCGGATATCCTAGTCCTCCGGTTGCTAAAATCACATTGGCAGTTCTATAAATGCTGTCTTGTGTCTTAACACCCGAGATATGCTCAGATTCGAGTAAAAGTCTCTCAACTTTCTGTTCACATTTGATTGCAACACCTAAACGTGTGAGTTCATTTTCAAAAGCATCGATGATTGTTTGTGATGAGTGTGAGGTTGGGAATATTCTAAAACCGTCAGGAGCATGCGTTTCAACTCCTATCTCCTCTAAAAACTCTACCAGATTTTTATGATCAAAACCGTTTAAAGCATCTTGCATAAAACGTCCGTCTCGACCGAAACGGGACATAAAATCTTCGTTTGAGAGTGTGTTTGTCAGATTACAGCGACCCCCGCCCGTTGCTTTGAGTTTTGAGGCAATTTTAGAGAGTTTTTCAAGTACTAAGACTTTTTTTCCATCCCGAGCAGCCACTACAGCCCCTATAAGTCCCGCTGCACCGCTACCGACTACTATCAAATCATACATATCATCATTCATAAGTTTATTTTACTATAATTCCACTTATGAAATGTACATATTACGGCGATAGAGAAAAATGTTACAAGTGTTACAGACCAAAGAGTTCTTGTATGTGTGAGTACTGCGTAAAGTTAGATACAGATACAAAGTTTGTAATACTCATGCATCCAAAAGAGTTCAAAAAAGTAAAAAATAACACCGGACATTTTACCCATCAGAGTTTGACAAATTCAGAGCTCTTTATAGGGATAGATTTCTCTCTTAACAACCGTATAAACGAGATTATCGCTACTCATGAGAGTTATATTTTATTCCCTTCAGAGGATGCGGTAAACTTGAGTGAAACAAATCCAAAACATTCAGAAAAACCGCTTGCGATATTTATAATCGACTCTACATGGGCCTGTACTAAAAAGATCTTTACCTTAAGTGAAAATCTGAAAAACTTGCAGCATATGAGTTTTACAACGACAAAAACTTCGCAGTATGAGATTAAGATACAACCTGATGAAGCGTACCTTTCAACCATAGAATCAACACAAGTAGTACTTGAGGAACTCAATGAATGGAAGATTGAAGATATATCTAAAGAGAATCTGGAGAAGTTTACAACTCCGTTTTTAAAGATGATCGAGTATCAAAAAGAACTGATTGCTAATCCAAAAAGTCACGCCGTGAGATTTAAAAGATATACGGCTAACTAATTTAAACTTTATCATATTTATATCACATTATAATATAAATACAAAATAACATAAGAAAAAAAGGGGATATATGAAAGTAGCTTCATTAATAGGGAGTATATGTGTTGCTTCATCATTATTTGCTGGAGTTCATTCAGCTCATTGGGGATATACAGGGGCAGAGGACCCTTCTCATTGGGGTGATTTAGATCCGAAATATGCAGAGTGTAAACTAGGAGGTTCACAGTCACCGATCGATATTACTGCGAAAAATACGATCAAAACTGTCGGTTTAGAGCCTATTAAATTTGACTATAAAACGTCTGCGGTTTCAGTTATTAACAACGGTCATACTGTTCAGGTAAACATAGCAGAAGGAAGTACGATCACGATTGATGACAAAGTGTTTGAACTCAAACAGTTTCACTTTCATGCACCGAGTGAAAACCATATAGACGGAAAAGCTTTTCCAATGGAAGCACACTTTGTTCATTCAGCAGAGGACGGTTCGTTAGCTGTTGTTGCCGTGATGTTTAAAGACGGTACAGATAACCCTATTATCAATAGAGTGTGGAAAAAAATGCCACACAAAGCTGGTGAAAAAACTACTTGTAAGCTTCCGGCTAAGATGATTAATGATATGTTGCCTTCAGATAAAACGTACTATAGATTTGACGGTTCGCTTACAACACCTCCGTGTAGTGAAGGTGTAAGATGGTTTGTTATGAAGCACTACTCTGAAGTTTCTGCCGAAGAGGTACAAGAGTTTTCTCACACTATGCACCATCCAAACAACAGACCAATCCAGCCTACAAACGCTAGAAAAGTTCTTCAATAAAAAATTACTATAAGTAAGAAAAATCTTGCTTATAGTAACAATCTTTCCTCTTCTTATTATAAAAATAATCTTAATTAATAAAATTAACACTAATGTAACACTTTTTAGTTAAATTTCTGAAATATCTGGAAAAAAAGGGAAGTTTATATATGAAAAAGTCTGTACATCTATCTTTATTATGTGCCTTAGCTATCAATTTATCAGCAACTGATTTGGGAGTTATTAAAGTTGAGTCTTCAACAATTGATGATAAGTTCGATACAAAAAAAACAGAGGTCTCTTCAACTGCTACAATAAATGGTGAAGTGGTAGATACGTCTCATACAGAAAACCTACAACAGTTATTACAGACAATACCTGGTATCACTACAGAAGTATCTACAGGGGATTCGATAAAAATACATATCAGAGGTTTAGAAAACCAGATGTATATGGGGGAAAAGCCGGGTGTTGCAGTAGTTATTGACGGTGTACCCGTATTTGAAAGAACCGGAAAAGTGAACATTGACCTTGATAACATCGAAAGTATTAAGGTGATCAAGGGTGGTGCTTCTTATTTATTCGGTGATGATGCACTTTCAGGTGCGGTAATCATTACTACGAAAAAAGGGGCAAAATATAACCATAATTACGGTGCTTTTGAAGTTGGAAGTTATGGTTATCAAAAAATGGTGGCACGAACAGGATATGCAAATGATGCAATGAGTTTCCATATTCAAGCAAGTCAAAGAAAGGCTGATGGTTACCATGAAGATTCAGATTATGAAGCAGACTATGTAAACGGTAAATTACAATACTACATTGATGATTCATCAGATATAACTTTAGGTGTAGAGTATTCACAAAGAAAAAAAGATTCACACGGTACTGTTGGGGGTGAAACTGAAGCTCAGACAAATCCCGAATCTATCTATACTGGTGATCAAGACAGTAGAGATTATACACGTAAATATGATGTTGAACTTTTAAAAACATTCTTAACATATTCAAAAGATTTTGATGGTGGAGCAAATCTTTTAGTAAACGGTTACGTTTATACAGATACAACAAACTTTATTTCATCACCGCAAACAAAGGACTCTACAGGTGCTTATGATGCCACTTTGGATGATGAAGACTATGTTTATGATAACCATTATGAGCAGACTCAAAAAGGGATCAAGAGTGAGTACAGGGATTCTTTTAAAGACTCAGCTGCATTAATAGGTTTAGACCTGCGTGCTAATGAATACAAAAACAGAGTGACTTACAGGGCTGCACAAGCTTTTGATACAAGAGATGAAAATGGTACAAAAATTACAATTGCCGACTATTTTCAACCAGGTGATTTTAAAAGTGACAACACAACTGATGAAAATGTATATGCACTTTATGGTGAGTACAAGTATGCTTTAACGAAAGATTTAAGCGCTACTGCTAATCTTCGTTACGATCATATTAAACTTGATTATACCGATTCAATGTCTAACAATCTTGCTAAAAGTTTCAATGTATACTCTTATAGACTAGGAATGAACTATCAAGTAGATCCTAAAACGACACTTTTTGTGAACTATTCGACAGGTTTCCGTGCACCGACAATATCTCAACTCTTTGCAGGTGATGTAAGTACATGGGGATCGACACAAAATAATCCGGATTTAAAACCTGAAGAATCTTTTAACTATGAAATCGGTACAAGACTACTTGTGAATGATGTGAAGTATGAAGCGTCTGTTTTTCAGTTAGATCGAAAAGATTTTATCATGAAAACTTCAGGGAATTACGGTGATACAGATACAACTGATATGTGGGACAATATCGGTGGAGCAAGACACAGAGGTTTAGAGCTTTCTGCAATTGGAAATATTGCAAAATCACTAAAGTTTAATCTTGCATATACATATTTAGATGCTAAATATACGGATTATAAAAATTTTGGTATTACGATGGGTGCAGGTACATGGATTGCTCCGGCTCCAGTTTATACTTATGACGTTACAGGTAATACTATTCCAAGAACTTCAAAGCACAACTTTAACCTTAGAGTAGACTATCAAGCAACAAGCAGGTTGTCGTATATGGCTGAAGTAAATGGAAAGTCTAGTTACTATGCAGATGATCTAAACCAGCTGAAAATAGATGGATACCAAACACTTAATTTAATGGCGACATACAATAGAAAAATTGCAATGTTTGATACAAGTTTTTTCTTCAGAGTAGATAACTTTTTTGATAAACAGTATTACAATGCTGCAAGATCAAGCAGTGACCGTAATGAAGATGGTGTTTTTGACAAAGAGGATCTTTCAATTACCGTAAATCAGGGAAGAACTTTAACTGCAGGTTTATCTGCTAAGTTCTAACGGATAAGTTATGAATATAGAACTGATTAAAAATATAGTTGATTACGGAATCATAGGCCTTTTAGGTCTTATGAGTTTTTTTGCACTCTTGTTTTGGATCGAGAGACTTCTTTTTTACAGAGGTGTTGAGGTTGGGGCTTACGAGACAAAAGAGGAGCTTGAAATTGCCGTAACAAACAACATAAACATCATCTCCACATTTGGTTCAAATGCACCCTATATTGGACTGCTTGGAACGGTTTTTGGAATTATTATCACGTTTTATTCTATGGGGCAAAGCGGAGATTTAGATGCTAAGATGATCATGACATCTCTGGCATTAGCACTTAAAGCAACGGCTATGGGGCTTGTAGTTGCTATCCCTGCTATTGTGTTTTATAACCATTTAACTAGAAAGATAGAAGTACTTTTAGCTAAATGGGATATTGAACAAAAGAGAAAGCATGCAGCTTAAAAAGTTTGATTCTATAAATGTAGTTCCATTTATAGATATTATGCTTGTACTATTGGTAATAGTGCTTACAACTGCGTCATTTGTAGCTAAAGGGATCATCCCTGTAGACCTACCGGATGCAAGCTCTGCAGTCAAACAAAATGAGACTAAAAATCTCACCATTACTATTCATAAAAACGGGGATATCCTTTTTGATAAAAAAAATGTCAATAAAGAGGATGTAGAAAAAGCGTTGCTGGCGTATAAAAAAGATACGACTATAGCGATCAATTGTGATAAAAAAGCTGAGTTTGAAACTTTTGTGTATCTCTTAGATATTTTGGAAACAAATCAGTTTAAAAACTTAGGAATTATCACGAAAAAAATTCAGTAAGGGGAAGAAAAGATGGTAGAAGAGGTTCAAAGAGACAAGAATGACTTGCTAAAGTACGGGATCACAAGATTTCTTTTTAAAAACCAAAGCTTTTTAATGGCTTTAAGAGTGTTGATCGCAGTGGTGTTTTTTTATGCAATCTACTACGGATATGCTCATCCTGGAAAAGAAAATATTTTTACATCAGCAGTATTTTGGGGAGTGTTCTGGGCTTTGTTTATGGTTGTAACACTGCCTACTTTAGGGCGTGTGTTTTGTGGTGTGTGTCCGCATGGTTTTATAGGAAAATACATAACGAAGTATGGTTTACAGAAGAAGATGCCTAAATGGATGCAAAACAGATATATAGGAATTGCTATTTTAATGATCGGCTGGTGGGGCATATACTATGCATACCCGGGATTATTCCGCAGTCCGCTTGGTACAGCTGTAATGTTTACTATAATGACTTTGTTAGCTTTTGGACTCTATTTTGTTTATAAAGATATGAGCTATTGTAAATCTGTTTGTCCTATCGGAGTACTCAGCCGTGCATATGCGAAGATGTCGTTTACTTGGATAGGAACGTATAAAGATGAGTGTAGTTCTTGTAAGACTTTTGATTGTGCAAGTGCATGTGACCAGAACCTAAAACCTTTTACTTTTGACAAACGCAATTCTATGACTGATTGTACACTTTGTATGGATTGTACAAGTGCATGTGAAGCAGTGGCTTTTAAAGTTCAAAAGCCTTCATTTTCACTTTTTAAAAAGTTTCAGAGTATGCCGGCTGAGATCTGGGCATATATTTTAATTCTTGCAGCTATCCCTATAACGATGTCTTTTCATCACGGGATCAACAGAACAAATGCAGCAGATGATATGATCTGGAGTAAAACGGCACACTATTTTGAACAATATATCAATTTTGGTTCTATGGATGCTGTAGGTTTGTTCTCTTTTATCTATGCAGTTATATTTTCAGTAGCAGCAGCACTCATTGGGATGTTTATAGCTTCAAAAATATTACAAAAAGATTTTAAATCAACGTTTTATGACCTGGGATATGCATTTGCACCACTTTTTATACTCGGTTCTATTGCACATACACTCGAGAGTTTTTTTACTCGCGGTTCGGCTAAAATTGCAGAAGGATTTGCTCAGGGGATAGGGATAACTTTAGATGTTGCACCATTAGCAAGCCGAGGTGACAGTTGGCTACATATTTTTGGAGCACTTAAGTGGATTGCGGTTGTATGGGCATTTGTCATTTTATATAAAAGATTGGCAAAAATTGATGCAACTAAAATGAAAAAGATGGTAGCATTCCCTTTTGCAGCGTCATTGATCATATTTTTTCTTTCTGTAAATATCTACAGAGGCTACGTGTTCAAAACTTACGGAGTTGCTAAACACTCTCATCATGCAATGCAGCATAAAACAGTAAACAATAAAGGGTAGGGCCATATAGCAAATGTTTGAAAGATTTTTAAAGTTTTTTCTAGATAACTATAAAATGAATTACACTTTATTTTTTCTCATATTTGCTTTAGGAATCTTTGCATATACAAAAATTCCTAAAGAGATAGCACCCACTATTGAACCTGAAACATTGACGATCCATGGAGTTTATCAAGGGGCTTCGGTTGATGCACTTAACAATATGGCAGTTTCGGAAATTGAAGCGGAGATAAATAATGTCGTAGGTGTGAGTAACATCACCTCTATCATCTCTCCGGGACAGTTTGTTATTACTTTAGAGCTTGAAGAGGGCATTGACAAACAAGATGTGCAAAAAGATGTAGAAGATACACTTGCAACGATTGAAAGCACACTGCCAAGCGATATGGAACTGCCAACCGTGCGCAGTATGATCCATTCTAAGAGTTTGATGCATATCGCTATTTTATCCTCCAAGCTCTCCCGTGATGAGCTCAAATCACTTGCAAAAAATCTTAAAATAAAGCTCTTAAACATAAAGAATATCTCTGAGGTAAGAATCTTTGGAGACTCAGATCTTTATTATGAGATACTTATAGATGAGAACAAACTCGGTGCATACGGTCTTGGACTAGAGGATGTGGTAAAGGCTTTTTCGGAACTTTCATACATATTTCCACTGGGAAAAATAGATAATGCAAAGGAGCAGTTCTACCTCTCGATAAAAAATCAGGAACAAGTTGCATTCGATCTTGAAAAAACGATCATAAGCATCGGCGACAAGCAGGTAAATATCAGCGATATCGCTACCATCTCAAAAAAATATGAAGATGCCTCGACACTTGCGAGTATGGATGCTCAAAATTCCATATCATTAGCTATTTCACAAAATCCTATCGGCGATGCACTGACAATATCTGACGAGATCAAAAAGCTGATCGCCACTACCAGTTTAAAAGGTGCCGAGATAGAGATTAGAATGGATCGCTCAACGGTGATTAAAGACAGACTGAATATCGTCATATCAAACATCCTTTTTGGAATTTTGTTGATTATGATGATGATCTCTGTGCTTATTAACATCCGTATAGCGTTTATTATTGCTCTTGGTATTCCGACTTCGTTTGTAATCGGGGCAATATATTTTTACTTTACCCCTTACAGCATTAACGTCAACTCGCTTATCGGGGTTTTGATAGCTATCGGTATTATTGTTGATGATGCGATCGTGGTAAGTGAAAACATTCAGCAGTATATAGAAAAAGGTTACGGCGTAAAAGAAGCGGCACTCCTTGGAACAAAAGAGATGGCCAAGCCTGTTACAATCGCATCGCTTACTACATTGTTCTCGTTTATCCCTTTGCTGATGCTCAGTGGGAGAATAGGGGAGATTATTCAGCTGATCCCGATCGCATTTTCAGCACTTGTGATCGCATCTTTGATTGAATCTTTTGTTTTTCTTCCGATCCACGCTTCACACACACTTTCAAAAGATGTAAAAACTTTATCGTGGAAGAAAGTGCAACATCTCTATGAAAAAAGTTTGGAGTTCCTCCTCTCCTACCAAAAAACTTTTATTACCGTGTTTCTTATTGTAGTACCGTTACTAATATTTGCAGGGGTTAAAAACTCAAGATTTCAGATGTTTCAACCTTTTGATACCTCTTTGATCAACATTACGTTTAAGGCGCAACCTACAACAACACTTGAAGAGTCTCTACAAATAGTTCAGGAACTTGAAAGAGAGATACTAACGCAAAAAGAGAGATTTTTTGTAAAGCATGTTAGCTCAACGGCAGGGTATAGAAGAAGTGCAACGGGTGATCGGGAGATGTACCCATATGTAGGCTATCTGACTTTGGAGCTTTACAAACTCAAGCCGTTAAACTTTATGGATAAGTACATTACACCCTATTTGAGTTTTTATTACGATACTACGGACAGAATCAGAGACAAGTCATCACAAGAGATATCGAGTGAACTTCGAAAATGGCTTGCCCAAGAAGGTTTAAAAGAGAAGTACAGTTTAAGCAGTTTGAGTGTTGTTGAAAAACAGATGGATCATGTAAAAGCAGATATCCGCATAGGTGTAGTGAGTGATGAACACCAAAAAGCACTTGCATCGGTAAGAGAGCTTGAAAATGCCCTCTCAAAAATAGAGGGGATCAAATACTACGGTGACAATGTGAAAGTGGGGATAGATGAGATTAAACTGCATCTTAACAGCTATGCACGCGAACTTGGGATTACGAAAAAATATCTTGGAAACTATATAGCAAATCTTTATCTTTCGAAAAAAATAGGGACAATTTTTGACGGAAAAGAGCTTCTGGATTTGAAGATCAAGTCTGTCAATTATAAAAACGATCTGCAAAAGTTTAAAGACCTTGAAATATATGTTAACGAGAGATATATCAAGCTGAGTGACCTTTGTAGTTTTGAAAAAGTGGAGTCTCTGGAGCAACTTGTCAAAGAGGACGGGGAGACTAACTTTTATGTATTTGCCAATGTAAATCCTTCTATAGTAACATCTTCAGAAGTTTTGGAAAAAATTGCACCGACACTGCAGAAACTTCAAAATACGGATGGTGTTTCATTACGCTTTAAAGGGGAGCAGGAGCAACAGGCAACTCTTAAAACGGAACTTGTAGTTGCGTCACTGTTTGCTGTTGTATTGATATTTATCTCGATCCTATATCTCTTTAACTCCTTTAGAGACACGTTGATAGTCCTCTCCGTTATACCGTTTTCATTTTTAGGGGTATATGCGGGGCATTATATTATGGGACTCAATATATCACTGCCGTCATTGATCGGAGCTTTGGGACTCTCAGGTGTTATCGTAAATGACGGGATCATTATGATGTCTACATTGATCAAGGCACATAAAAAAGAGGATATATTTACACTTGCAGCAACAAGGTTTCGTCCTATTATACTGACATCGTTGACAACACTGGTAGGGTTGTCATCTTTAATGTTTTTTGCAACTGCACAAGCGGTGGCTTTCCAGCCTTTAGCGGTGAGTTTGGGATTTGGCTTGTTATGGGGAACGATTTTAAATCTTTTTTATCTACCTGTTTTATTTAACTATGTAAGCGGTGGAAAATATGAATAGATATATCTTTGCATTTGTAGCATCTCTGGTTTTATATACTTCTTTAATTGCCTCAATCATATACATTGTAGGTAATGAAGAGGAAGTTTCTCAATCACAGGATTTAGCAGATACACAAACAGTTGCCATCTCTGTTATACAACAAAAGCAATGTACATCTAAGAAAAAACATACACAAAAGCTTGAAACACAGCCGAAAAATAAAGCTCCAAAGAAAGTTGTAAAAAAGGTTGAAAAAAAAGAGAAACTGCAACCTAAAGTAGAGCAAGTAAAGCAATCAAAAGAGAGTGTCGAAGAAATTGTAAAACAAGAGCCTATAGAAGAGGAAGTAGTTGCCCAAGTTGAAGAGGAGATGATACAAGAGGAGAATGAACAAGAAGAGACGCTTGAGGAAGAGCTTCTTCACGATCAACAACTTCAAGAGATGATAATAGCAAGGCAGCAAGAACTGGATCAGTTTACATTGCAGCTGGTGAAAAAAATCAATGAAAATAAACGTTATCCTCTTTCAGCACGAAGACGTGGTGTTGAGGGTGATGTAGATGTGAAGTTTATCGTTTTGGCAGATGGCGGAGTTTCTGCAATTAAGGTTATCGCGGGAAAAAGCATCTTTAAAAATGCTACGATTCAAGCGATTGAAAGTAGTTTTCCCGTGAATGTAGAAAAGTCTTTAATAGACTTTCCTCAAGAGTTTCAAATTAAACTTGCATATACGCTCAAGTAAAGAAATAGTCTCTACTTATCGAACATTATAGAGCCGAGGCGTACCATGTTTGAACCGCATTCAATTGCGAGTTCAAAATCACCGCTCATCCCCATTGAACAGATTTTTGCATTCGGCAGTTGTTTAAAAATCTCGTGAGTTGTCTCAAAACTTTGTTTGATCACTGCTTTGTCATCAGTATGCGCGCCGATGCTCATTACACCTTTTAAGTGGATATTTGGACACTCTGTTTCGATCTGTTTATAGACAGCTAGAGCCTCCTCAGGCATTACACCGTGTTTAGACTCCTCTTTTGCAGAGTTGATCTGCAGCAGACAATCCATTGTCGTATCTTTTGCAACAAGTTTTTTTTGTAGTTCTTGTGCAAGCTCTAGTGAATCTAGTCCCTGGAAAAGTGAAGGGTTAAGATCAATTAGGTTATTGATCTTGTTTTTTTGCAGATTACCGATAAAGTGCCACTCTAACGGAAGTTCTTCAAGCTCGGCAGATTTTACCTTTAAGTCCTGTACCTTGTTTTCTCCAAACGCACGTTGACCAATCTCATAAAGTTTTTCAATCTCATCACTTGTAGAGTACTTACTTACTGCAACGATTTTTACAATGTGGTGATCGTCCACTTTAAGACGAGCTGTTTCAACACGTCTGATCACGTCATCTATATAAATTTTGTATTCAGTTTGATTCATATCTATCCTCCTATTGTGCTAATCTGTTTATATCGTTGTAAAGACCAAGACCCATAAGTCCAAAAAGTATCACCCATCCGGCAATAGTAAGGTTGACCATTACACGTTCACTCACTTCGCGGCGGAAGATCATCTCATAGATGTTAAACATTATGTGTCCCCCGTCAAGTGCAGGGATTGGAAGTAGGTTTAATACCCCTAAGTTTACCGAAATAAGTGCCGTAAAGAAAAAGAGACTGATCCAGCCCACTTCACTAGCATCTGAAGTGAGTTTTACAATGCTTATCACACCACCTAATTGATCAGCAGGAACCTCTCCGAAGATTAGCTTTTTTACACCTGTAAAAATAACCGTACTTGCAAAAACAGTTTGATCATAAGCGTATCCAAATGTTCCAAAAAAGCTTAACTCTTTAGGGTGAGTAACACCTGCAGCCGAGATACCGATCATCTTTCTTTTTACGTTTTCACCGTACATATTTTGTGTCTCGTTAAGTTCAGGTGTTAAAAGGATCTGCTGAAGGTAATTTTCACGTTTTATCTCTAATTGTAAACTTCCATTTGAACCGGCAATAAGTTCAGCCATTTTATTCCAGCTTTTAACCTGTTCACCGTTAATTGAGATGATCTCATCTTTTTCTTGGAGACCTGCTTTGCTTGCCGGTGAGTCTTTTACAACTGTACCGATTACGGGTGAAAGCTCTTTTGGTCCGCTGAGTCCGATTGCAAAGTAAAGTACAAATGCAAGTAAAAAGTTTGCCAAAGGTCCGGCTACAAGGATAAAGATCTTTTGCAGAGGTGTTTTTGAGTTGTAGCTGTCTGGATCGTACGATTTTTTAGAAGGGTCCATATCATCTTGACCTTTCATACGAACGTAACCCCCAAGAGGAATAAGAGCAATACTCCACTCAGTCCCCCATTTTTTAATGGTAGCTACACGTTTACCAAAACCGATGCTAAATACTTCTACATAAACACCCATTAAACGAGCAGCCGCATAGTGTCCGAGTTCATGGAAGAAGATTAAAGCCGAGAGTACGAGTAGTGATAAAAAGATACCCATTATATTTCATCTCCTAAAAGTGCTTTTCTAAAGCCCCAAAGATATTCAAGACCAGAATATACTGTTAAAAATACCGCAACCCATAAAAGCAAGTTACCGTAAGGCCAGTGCATAAGTAAGAAACCGATCGCTATCATCTGTGCAACCGTTTTTACTTTTCCTGCCAAGCTCGCTTTTACACTTAAACCTTCACTTACCGCAACAGTTCTGATCCCCGTGATAAACAGCTCTCTTACGATGATGATGTAGATAGCCCACGCTGAAGCTTCCCCGATCATCATAAGACCTAAGAAGGCCGCAAGTGTAAGCATCTTGTCTGCTAAGGGATCTAAAATCGCACCAAGCATAGTCATCTGGTTCCACTCTCTGGCGATATAGCCGTCAAAAAAGTCTGTAACACTTGCGAGAACAAACAGCAGTGAAGCGAAATAGTAGTTCCAAGTGATATCGTAACCGTTATCTGTAAATATTTGCGGGTTTAAAATAACCCAAAACATTAACGGTGCAAGCAGTATTCTAAGAGAGGCTAAAATATTTGGTAGATTGAGCAAAAAGATTCCTTATGTGTTTTTCAAAGGGATTTTATCTTATGTATGCTTATCTATGGTTGATATGATACAATTACACTTATGAATCAAACTTGCAGACTTTGTGGAACACAAGCACAATTTTTTCATCAAGATAAACAAAAATACTTTAGATGTCCAACGTGTAGAGCTATTTTTACGGCACAAGAAGATTTGCCCAATGAAAGCAGCGAAAAAGAGCGCTACGAGCTTCACGATACCGAGATAGATAAAGGGTATAAAAACTTTGTCTCTCCGATCATCTCTCATGTAGTCGATGAGTTTTCAACAGAGGCCAAAGGGCTTGATTTTGGCTCTGGACGCTCAAAAGTTATCTCCAAAGTGCTTGAAGAACATGGTGTCACGATCAACAGCTATGATCCTTTTTTTGAAAACAATCCTGAACTTTTAGAGCAAAAATACGACTATATCACTTCATGCGAGGTGATAGAACATTTTTACGAGCCAAATAAAGAGTTTACACATATCAAAGAGATGTTAAAAGAGGGTGGGAAACTTTACCTAATGACTGAAATATATAATGACTCCATAGACTTTGCTTCTTGGTACTACAAAAATGACCCAACCCATGTTTTTTTCTATACAAAAGAGAGTTTTGAATGGATACAAAAGAGGTTCAGTTTTCAAAACTGCACTATACACAAGAGATTAGTTGTCTTCTCTAATTAAATCTTTAATAAGATTGCACTATAATTCCACATGCAAAACTTTTTATCTAAATATGTAGGTATTATACTTTTCTTAGCAACAATGATGGGTTCGTTTCACCATCATAATGACGGTAAACAACATAACGACTGTCAGATCTGTATAGTACAATCTACAATTTTAGATGCCGATACTCCGCAAGAGAGTGTTTATCTTTCCTATTTAGATAACATCTCTGAAGCTATTGTTACTCCAATGGCTTCTGTGCATATAAATCAGTTTATCTCAAACGTAAACTCTCGCGCACCTCCAAAAATCTCTTAATATCAAACATATAAACAAACCATTATCAAAAAAAAATATTAAGAGGATATTTATGTACAAAAAAATAGCATATTTATCGCTATTTGCATCATTGTCATTATTTGCAAATAGCGAAATCGAGGATCTTAAACTTAGAATAGATTCTTTAGAAGCAATAATTCAACAACAACAGCAACAACAAGAAGATACAAAGATGAGAAACTCTCTTATGGGGAGTTTAAATAGTTTTTCCCAAAGTAGTTACATGCCCGATCTCTCTTTGATCGTAGATACGAGTTATGTAAGCCGCTCAGTGAAAGATGAAGAGTTGACACACCTGGAGATTCCGGGAGTTGCACACGGTATTATGGGAAGTCATTCACACGGTGAACACTCACATGCCCCTTACAATGCATCTAACGGTTTTAACCTGAACTATGCAGAAGTTGCAATGGAGAGTGTAGTTGACCCGTACTTTAGAACAATGGCTGTTTTTCATTTAACTGAAGACGGCTTTGAGATCGAAGAGGCTTATGGAGAGACTACATCTTTAGGATACGGGCTAAAAGCAAAAATAGGTAAATTCCGTTCAAGCTTTGGGCGTATCAATGAACAGCACCAGCATGTGCAGGATTTTTCAGATATGCCTTTGGTATATATGGCTTTTCTTGGGGAACACGGGATCAATGATATAGGTGCGCAAGTACACTGGACACTCCCTACAGATACTTATGTAATGGTTGGATTTGAAGCACTTCAAGGGAAGAACCCTTCAATGTACGGTACAGATGCTATTGCACCTGCAGGGGATGCAGAGAGCATTGCCGTAGCATCTCCTTCCCAGCCAAATCTGTTAGTAGGGTACGTTAAAAGTTCATTTGACCTTGGCAATACGACGGTTCTTTACGGCGGTTCAATAGCGTATGGAGACAGCCATATAAACCATTTAGATGATGAAGAAGGCCCTCATGCATTTGTAGCTGACAGTTATCTGTATGGTGTCGACCTTACTGTAAAACACTATTTTGATTCATATTCTTACCTTGCATTTCAAGGAGAATATCTTTACCGTGATATGGATGGAGACCTTTATACATACGCAGATGTAAATCAGACTACGTTTAACGTAACACCGACTACAAAAAAACAGGGCGGTTACTATGCGCAACTTGTATATGCATACAATCAAAACTGGCGTATAGGTGGAAGATATGAAAATATCGATAAAAATGAAATTATTAAAAATAGTATTGTAGACCAGACAGAGAAAAATTTTAACAGATACTCTGCAATGGTAGATTACTCTACAAGTGAATTTGCAAGAATAAGACTGCAATATAACCGTAATAATGCAATGTTTAATGAAGATGGTGAAAGACAACATATCGATACTGTGATTCTTCAATTGAATTTAGCGATCGGCGCACACGGCGCACATAATTTCTAGGAGTAGATGATGAAAAAAATATTATTTATAACTTTATTAGCAACTGTATCACTTTTTGCAAAAGTAAATGTTGTAACGACATACGCTTATTTAGGTGAGATTGTAAAAGAGGTAGGGGGAGAGAATGTTAAAGTAGATGTTTTAGCCGATCCTACATTTGATCCACATTTTGTAGTACCAAAACCTTCTCTTATTACAAAACTTCGTCGTGCCGATCTACTCGTTGTAAACGGCGGACAGTTAGAGATCGGTTGGTTGCCGCCACTTCTTCGCGGTGCACAAAACGGTGAGCTTAATGCCGGTGCAAAAGGGTTTTTAGATGTAAGCGGTGTGATTACAATGCTTAATAAACCTGCTGTTGTATCTCGCGCTTTAGGGGATGTTCATCCAGACGGTAATCCTCACTTCGCACTAGATCCGCATAATGTAGGAGTTATTGCAAAACTTATTACTAAAAAACTTTCATTACTTGATGGTGAAAACAGTGCTGCTTATGAAAAAAATCTTGCACTGTTCTTAGAAGAGTGGAATCAGTACTTAAAACAGTATGATACAAAAATGGGAGCGTGTAAAGGGAAAAAGGTTGTTCAGTATCATGAACTTTTTACATACTTTCTAAAAAGATATGAGTTTGAACTTTATGGAAATATTGAACCGTTACCTGGAATTACACCTAGTTCAAAAAGTATATTGAAAACGGTTAATTTGATGAAAGAAAAAAATGTAAAAACAATTCTTCAAGATGTATATCATGAGAAGAAAACTGCTCAGTTCATAGCACAGAAGAGCGGTGCAGATGTTATAATTGTGCCACACGACGTTGGAAGTGTTGAAGGTACCGACACACTGAAAAGTTTTTATAATACGATTGAAATGAGATTATGCAGATAATAGAGATTTTTTGGCCGGCATTTATGCTGGCTTTTTTACTTGTTTACATCCATGCCATATTTGGTGTAGAGATCATCCGCAGAGGTGTGATCTTTACAGACCTTGCGATCGGACAAATTGCAGCCGTAGGAATGGCGTTAAGTGTTGCCTTTTTTGATGGAGCATATCAAACGCTTTTAGTTTTGAGCTTTGCAATCTTCGCCGCACTTATCATCGCATGGGCAAGTAAAAACATCAAGAACGTTGAAGCCTTTATCGGGCTTTTATACGCTCTTGGTATCTCTTCAATCATGATCATACTCTCTAAAAGTGCCGAGGGGATGGAGATATTTTCCAAACTCAGTGCTGCAGACATTCTTTTTACATCGCAAGAGGATTTCTATAAGAGTTTAGCGGTATATATCCCTATCTCTTTAGTGATGTTTGCACTTTACCCTAAGATGAAAGGGTTTTTTAAAGAGGTGACATTTTTTGTAATGCTCGCTCTTACCGTGACATCATCGGTACAAGTTGCAGGAGTGTTAGTTGTCTTTGCTCTTTTAATCGCTCCGGCGTATATTGGCCTGGTACAAAAAAGATTTTCCCCTTTATATCTCGCTTGGTTTGTAGGAACAGTTGCAATAATAGGCGCTATGATAGGTTCATACAGTTTTGATCTTCCTACAGGTTACAGCATCATATTTGTTATGGTAATTGTTTCTTTGGGATTTGTAATGTTAAATGATAAAAAAGAGAGAGTAGAGGAGTAGAAGGTTAGAAAACCTTACTACTTTTTTATTGGAATGTAGTTCCACCGTCGATGATAAGTGTATGGCCTGTGATCCATCCAGCTTCATCGCTACATAAAAATTTACAAGCACCGCTTAAATCTTCCGGGAATCCCATTCTGTTTAACGGACTTCTTCTTTCAGTCTCAGCACGAACTTCATCGTAGTTAGGGAAAGCTCTTAGTGCGTCAGTATCGATTGGTCCACCGCTTACTGCATTTACACGAATGTTTTTCTCACCAAGCTCAGCAGCGGCATATCTAACCATCGCTTCAACAGCAGCTTTGTTTGCACCGTGACCTGCATAGTTCGGTGTATAGATAAGGTTACCAGTTGAGCTCATAGAGATGATGCTTCCGCCACCAGCTTGCTCGATTCTTTTTGCTGCTTCTTGAGTACCTACAACAAATGCATCAACCGTAGCTGTCCAGATATTGTTAAGTCCTTTAGGTTTTAGTCTCATAAACGGTCCGAAACCGCCAACAACTGCACGACCGGAAATGATAGCATTAGAGATAAAAAAGTTTAAAGAATCAAAATCCTCATCAAACTCTTTAAAAACATCTTTGTATGTTTCAGGCTCTAAGATGTTTAGCTTGTAAGCACGAGATTTTATACCGAATCTTGACTCAAGATCAGCTACCATCTCATTTGCAGTATCTGCACTAGATGCATATGTAAATGCAACATTTGCACCAGCTTCAGCAAAAGCGTAAACTATAGCTTTACCGATACCGCGAGTACCACCACTAATAAAAAGAGTTTTTCCTTTAAAATCTGCCATTCTTACATTCCTTTAATATCGTAATTTTTCATTACTTCTTCGATTTTTTTCATATTCTCCGCACTAGGAGCAACAAGAGGAAGTCTATACTCTAAAGTATCTAAAAGACCCGCTATATACATTGCTGCTTTTACAGGGATAGGGTTCGCTTCACAAAACATTACGCTGTTAAGTGGGTAAAGTTTGTCATTTATAGCACGAGCACCTGCAAAGTCACCGCTAAGTGCTTTGTTTACAAGTTCAGATTTAAGATCCGGCATCAAGTTAGATGTCACGGATGTAATTCCTGCTCCGCCGTTTGCAAGGATCGGATAATCGATCGCATCATCACCTGAGAATACTTTAAAGTCAGGTCTTTGAGATAAAAGTTCAACTGTACGTTCTAGTGAACCTGTAGCTTCTTTGATACCGTAGATGTTCTTTACATCATCAAATAATCTGATTGCAGTATCCGCTAAGATATCAACACCTGTACGGCCAGGAACATTGTAAAGCATAAAAGGAAGCTCAGGAACAGCCTCAGCTATCGCTTTATAGTGTTGGTAAAGCCCCTCTTGAGAAGGTTTGTTATAGTATGGACTTACTGAAAAAATAGCATCAACACCACAGCTTTGTGCATGTTTTGCGATCTCTATAGCTTCGTGAGTTGCATTACTTCCTGCACCTGCAAGAACCTTTGTAGATGTACCTTTACAAACTTCTACAGCTATCTCTATACAGCGTTTGTGTTCATCGTGTGTCAGTGTAGCACTCTCTCCAGTAGTACCCACCGGACATACTGCATCCATCCCGTTTTTGATTTGTCTTCTTATAAGATCAGCATATTTTTGCTCATCTAGTTTACCATTTTTAAATGGTGTAATTAGTGCGGTTGAAGAACCAGTAACTATGTCCATATAATTTACCCTCTTTAAAATTATGTGCAATTATAGCTAAAAAAGTTTTATTTTTTTAGAATAACCGTTGTTGATTTGTTGAAATTAAAGTATTTATTTGCAATGTTTTGCACTTGTTTCGGTGTTATTTTATTAACAGCTTCTTCATAGTTCATAAGCGGTGTAGTATCTCCGCGAACAAGATAACTTCCATAAAGGTTTGCAACGCTTGTTGCGCTTTCAAGTGAATAGATAAAGTCTGATTTTGTATTGATCTTCACTTTTTCAAGCTCTTTTTTTGATACTTTTTCCTCTTTAAGAAGATTGATCTGTTTGATCAGCTCTTTTTCTACTGTTTTTGCTTTTACACCAGGGTTACATGTAGCCATAAAGATAAACAGCCCCGGATCGGTATTTTCCATATTGTAAGCATACACAGAGTTTACAAGGCGTTGTTTGTTTACAAGCTCTTTATAAAGACGTGAACTTTTCCCAGAGTATAGGATCTCCGAGATCACACTTAGCGTTACCTGATCCTCACTTTTAAAGTCAGGAATATGGAAAGTGATAGCGATCATTTCAACTTCACTCTCTTTATGGATAGTAACTTTTTTAGCACCGTCTTGTTCCGGTTCTACAAATTTTACCTCAGGGATATCTGCACTGTTTTTGATCTCTCCGAAAGCTTTTTGTGCTTGTTCAAACACTTTTTTAGGCTCAACATCACCCGTTACGACAAGAATAGCATTTTGTGGTTGGTAATATGTAGTGTGAAAATCTCTAATATCTTCGATCGTCCATGTACGAATATCGTTCATAAAACCGATAGGTGTCCAGTGGTACGGGTGGTATACGTAAGCGTTGTTAAACAGTTTGAAGTAAAGGTATCCAAGAGGATTGTTGTCTGTTCTCCAACGACGCTCTTCAGTTACAACATCACGCTCAGGCTGAAACTCTTCATCTTTTAAAGTAAGGTTCTGCATAAGCTCAGCGTACAGCTCGATCGACTTTTGCATATTGTCTGTACTTGATTTTATGTAGTAGTGTGTGTAGTCAAAGCTTGTTGAAGCGTTGTTTACACCACCGATGCTTTTTACCTCTTTGTCAAACTCTCCCGCCTGGAGATTTTTGCTTGATTTGAAGTTCATATGCTCTAGCATATGAGCGATCCCTGTTTTACCCATAATCTCGTTACGGCTACCAACTTTATAAAAGATATCAGTACTTACTACATTTGTGTCATTTTCCATAGGAACAACTACGATCTGCAGTCCGTTCTCAAGTGTTTTTGTTTTGTATGCAGGAAGTGTATCTCCCATTTTTACCGTTTTCATTCTACTCATATCGCTCTCTTTATCGTTTACTACTTTGTCTGAAGAAAAAATCATTGTTGCTGATAGTGCTAAAACAGCTAAGCTTTTGATCATTTTCTATCTGCTCCGATAGCTTCTGTAATGTTTGTGTATCCGTCAGCTTTTAGCAGTTCAATAAGTCCTTTGTTTATATTCATAATAAGATCCGGACCGTGGAAAATCATTGCACTGTAAACTTGTACCAATGATGCACCAGCTTTGATTCTTCTGTATGCTTCTTCGGCTGAATCTATCCCGCCTACAGAAATAAGTGTAGTTTTACCATATAACTCTTTTGCTATTGCTTCAAAAATTTCGAAACTTTTTTCTTTTAAGACTGCACCGCTGAGTCCACCGATATCTTTAGGGTTTTTTACCAGTGAATAATCGATTGTAGTATTTGTAGCAATGATACCGTCAGCACCTTTTTCAACTGCAAGTTTTGTAAGAGCCACTGCGTCTTCTTTTGTCATATCAGGTGCAATTTTTAACAAAATCGGCATATCCGTAAGTGCTTTAGCCTCTTTAAAAAGCTCTGTGATAAACTCTTCGTTTTGCAGATCGCGAAGTCCTGGAGTATTTGGTGAAGAGATGTTGATTACAAAATAATCCCCTAAACCGTTAAACGCTTTTATAAGGTGCGTATAGTCGCTAATAGCTTCATTTTCCGGAGTTACTTTATTTTTTCCGATGTTGATCCCGATAGGTGTAGAGAATGGATAACGCTCTTTTAATCTTTGAACAACTTTATAAGCACCGTCGTTATTAAATCCCATTGCGTTTTGAATAGTTTCCTCTTCAACGTGACGAAACATTCTTGGCTTTGGATTACCCGGTTGTGGTTTAGGTGTAACTGTCCCTATCTCGGTAAAACCAAATCCAAGTATTTGAATACCTCTGATCATCGTAGCATTTTTATCAAAGCCGGCACCAAGTCCTACAGGGTTTAAAAATGTTCTTCCAAAAAGCTCTTGGTTTAAGATCTCGTCATTGATAAAATGAGACTCTAAAAATGAGTTAAACGGGAGTTGAGAAATATTTGGAAGTTTGAGTACAAACTCAGCTATATGGTGTGCACTTTCAGGTTGAAATTTAAAAAGATATGGTTTGATTGAGTTGTAATTTAGCATAGTCATCCACTTATTGAAAATAAGAGAGATTATACTAAATTAAAGGTAATAGTTTAATTATAGCATTTGTGAGAAAAGAAAAGTTTTTCAAATTCTTCACATTTTAGAGGTTTTGAACAGTAGTACCCTTGGTATATATCACAGCCGAGTTGCTCAAGCATAGTAAGTTGACCTTTGAGCTCAACACCCTCTGCTACGACTGTTAAGTTCATTGTTTGTGCAATATCTATAATGATCTGAACGAACATCTTGTCTTTTGGATCTTCTAAAATATCATCGATGAAGCTTTTATCGATTTTGAGAAAATCAAAAGGGATGTTTTTCAGATACGACAAAGAGGAGTATCCCGTACCGAAGTCGTCAAGAGAGAGGGTAAGTCCCATCTCTTTAAGCTGATGAATTTTAGGAAGATCTTTTTTAAAGTTGTTCATAAGTACAGACTCTGTAAGTTCGATACAAAGCTTACTGTGATCGATATCTTTAATACTCTCTTTTACACTTTTAATGAAATCTTCATGATTAAGTTCCAGTGCAGAAACATTTATTGAAAGTTTTAGATCTGAAAAAGGGGTGTTTTCCCATTTTTTGAGTTGCGATGTAGCCTCTTTTAAGATCCATTGTCCAAGAGGAACGATTAAGTTATTCTTTTCGGCAATAGGGATAAATTTATATGGCGGAACCACACCCTCAATAGGGTCAATCATCCTTATAAGCGCTTCACACCCTGTGATCTTTCCTGTAGCAACATCAACCTGAGGTTGGTAGTGAAGCTCAAAACCGTTATTTTTGAGGGCAAGTTCAATCATACTTTTTATATGGAGTTTCTCTTTGAGCTCTTTATTGAGTTCATTTGTAAAAAAGCTAAAGTTGTTTTTCCCAAGCGCTTTTGACTTATACATAGCGATATCTGCATTTTTAAGTAAAGATGTAGCATTGTCTCCGTCTTTAGGATAGATAACAACCCCCATGCTTGAAGTTGTGTTGTAGGTAAACTCTTGATGACAAATAGGCATAAAAAGTTTTTGCTGCAGTTTTGTAAGAACTTCTACAGTATTGGTTATATCCGTAACATTAGGCAAGATAATGACAAATTCATCTCCACCGAATCTCGAGATAATATCGTTACTTCTTAACGAAGACTGGATCACTTCAGAGATCTCTTTTAAAACCATATCTCCAAATTCGTGGCCATAGGTGTCATTGATGTTTTTAAAGTCATCTAAGTCAAGAAAAATAAGAGTAAATCCCTCTTTTGTCCTTTTTGACTGGGCGATCAGCCAGTTGATTTTCTCGATCAGGCTTAAACGGTTGTAAAGTCCGCTGAGCGGGTCTTTTGTGGAGAGGTTGTAAAGTTTCTCCTGCTCTTGTTTCATCCTTCTAAATGTCATTGACAAAGAGTAGCGGATACTTTCTATCTCCTGAATGAAAAAATTTGTCGGAGGATTTTCACTGTAGTAAGCATAATGTTTGAGCTCTTTAAGTGGAGTGATAATGAAATTTTTAAGAGTAAACCATAAAAGGAGTAAAAACACAAATGTTAAAAGTGTAAATAAGATCGTATATTTTTCCACCTGCCTTTTTAAAAGGGAGTCAATATAGTCTTTATTTGTATATACGTAGGTATAGTAGTAGTAAGGACGCAGTTTTTCATGAAGTTTAATAGGAAAATAGTAGCACTCTTCTGAAAAAATATCAGATTCAAGTGTTTTGGATATTTGTACACATCTTGTATTTTTATGGGCAATAGAATTTTCACGATCTGAAGAGTAAAGTAGTTTTTTGTGATTGTTAACAATGTGTACATCTTGCATAATTTCACTTGATGCTACATAGTTATCCAGATTGGCAACGATATTGTTTACATTGTCAACTTTGATATTTTTCTCAATGATGTGTTTGAGATTAATCATGTTTGTTTGAATGTTCTCTTTGAGTAAAGTAGCAATACCCGCTTTTGATTTTTGATAATATGCATAAAATGCAACTGACTGATATACGATGGCTGTGACAATAACAATGCCAAAAAATAGTTTTATAGAGATAGTTTTCATTGAATTAAAATAGTTTCCTCATATCCTAGTTTATTGATCTTTTTTAGGAGTTCTTGAGAAGGATTTTTGTTAATCCATTTGATAGATTTTAAAGCATTTACATATTCGTTATAACTGATGTTTCCGAGATATTTTCTTATGAGCTTATGAGCTTTTTCAGGGTCTTGTTCTATCTCTTGGACAGCACGATCGATCTGAGATTTTAGTTGTTTGAGGCGTTCTTTGTTTGCGTTGTATATTGATGCTTTTGTACATAAAGCATCAATTACAACAAGAGAGTTTATATCTTTGGTAGATGCAACTTCCTGAAACCCTCTTTTTTCAAGTTCTGCGTTATAAGGGGTATATGTAACAATAACCATTGTATTTTCTTTATTGTTTTCTAAAGCCGATATTTGCAGTTGATCTTTATTTTTATAGATAATATTTTTATTTTCTAGATGATGTGTTTGGAGAAAAGATTTTAAAAGTTCAATGTTTATAGAATCAACTTCTAAATAAGCATAAATTGTTGCAGAATTGTTTATCTCATCGAGTGTTTTATTTGAGAGGATCATATCTCCACCGTTGGACCTATCGATCAAAATAACCGGTACAACATCCTGTGTCGCTTGTTTTAGTGAAAGATATTCATACTGTGTCGTAGTAACGAGATCAGCTTTTCCCACTTCAAAAATTTCGGAAGCTTCAGCCAACGAAACATTTGTGATAAGTTTGATACCAAGCTTATCAAGTTCTCCTGTCTCTTTTGCATAAAAAAGAGGGGAGTATCCCACCCATGAATTTGTAGCTATCCGTATCTCACGCTTATGTTCAGAGGAACAAGCAGTAAAAAAGAATAATGATAATAATATAAATATAAACTGCTTTAACATAATATGAAGCCTTGTTATTTTTCGTAGGGAAATAATAACGATAAAGAGTTTAAGAATGCTTTAAAATATTGTTTTGTAGTATAAATAAAAAAGGATTTTTTATGAATAAAGTATTGGTTCCATTAGCAAAAGGTTTTGAAGAGATTGAAGCTGTAACAATTATAGATGTATTAAGACGTGCCGCAATAGAGGTTTTAGTAGCTTCTTTAGATACAAATAATTTAATTAAAGGGGCAAACGGCATCACGGTTCAAACAGATGTAGAGATCAAAAAGATCACTTCAGATGAAATAGATATGATCGTACTTCCGGGCGGATGGGACGGTACTCATGCATTGGCTGATGATGAAAATGTGCAAAGACTGCTCAAAGAGATGGATGCAAAAGGGAAAAACATAGCTGCAATTTGTGCTGCTCCGTTTGCACTGAACAAAGCGGGTGTATTAAAGCAAAACTATACATGTTATCCCTCAGTTGAGGAGCAGATTAGAACTGAGGGGTATCAGGGTGATAGTGCAATGGTAGTAGAAGACGGTAACGTACTTACATCTCGCGGACCTGCAACAGCTATCTGTTTTGCTTTGGAAATTGTGAAAAAACTCAAAGGGCAAGAGAAGTATGAGATGCTTAAAGGCGGACTTTTAGCGACATACTGCAAATAACAATGGTTTAAATACAAAAGTAGAGTAAGGAGTTTTTTTCCTACTCTCTGATAAAAACAAGATTTTTTAAACTTCTTGCTTCATCTGCACTTTTAAACTCTTCAAGATTATCTAAACGTTTTACAAATTTGAAACTCGGTGCATGTCTTTTGATCATATTGAGAATAAATTCACTTTCAAGATCGGGTGAATTTAAACAAGATAATAAGATACAGTTCTCAGAAGCTAATTGAGGTAGTTTTATGATCAGCTTTTCATAATCTTTTGTTGCTTCAAAACTTCCACGCTGAAAGCTAGGCGGATCGATAATGATGAGATCATAAGGCCCTTTGCGTTTGAGTGATGCAAATGACTTTAGAATGTTATATGGCAGAAAACTCACCCCTTTTGGATCGAGGTTGTTGATCGAGTGATTTGCCATTCCCACTTTTAAAGCACCTTTACTCATATCTACGTTGACTACGCTTTTTGCCCCGCCGAATTTTGCTGCAACCGAAAAGGCGCATGTGTACGAAAAAAGGTTTAGAACGCGTTTATCTTTTGCATTCTCTCTTACAAACTCTCGCCCCATTTTCATATCGGGAAAATAGTAGTTGTTTTTGTTTGAAAGGAGGTTGAGCTTAAGTTTCATGCCGTTTTCTAAGATTGTTAGATCTTCAGGTACTTCACCCAGCAGTACTTCACTTGGAGCACCTTGCAAGTAGCGGCGTTGAACAACAAGGGTATTATAGTCAGTTGCCTCTACGAAGCTCTTAATCATCTCGATCAGTTCCGCTTCATTCTCCTCTTCAAAATAAAGAGCGACACTTAAAATATCTTTATTGATATTATCGATTGTCAGATGCTTTAAACCCTCGTAAAGTCCACCACGGCCGTGAAACAGCCTTTTAAACTCATCTGTAGCATTTTGGGCTTGTAAATGTTGTTGTAATTCAGAAATAGTCATAGTTACACTTTTTCCCAAAATGTTCCCGCAGGTGTATCCATAAGTTGTACGCCGAATGCTAAGATCTCATCACGTAGTGAGTCTGAGAGTTCAAAGTTTTTCTCTTTTTTCGCTGCATCTCTTTGCTCGATCAAGCTGTCTATTTTCTCTTTTGTGTCTGTATCTATTCCGAATTGGAAATACTCAAACGGATTTTTTATGCCAAAGCCAAGCACTTTTTCTATGTAAGCAAGATTTGCCATTGTCTCACGCTTAAGTACTTTATGTTTTCCGGCAGTGTCTAGTGTTTCATTTGCAGTTGTTATCATCTCATCGATAAGTGAAAGTGCTTTAGAAATATTGAGATCGTCACTTAAAGCTTCTAAGAGATCTTTTTGAAACTGAGTTTGCTCCTCTGAGTTTGCTAGTCCGAAAAGACGTTTTTTCAGACGATAGATCTTGTCGAGTCTTTTTTTACTTGCTTCGAGATCTTCAGTGTTAAAGTTGAAATTTGAGCGGTAGTGTGTACTTAAAAGGTAAAAACGAAGAACCTCTCCGTCGTACTCTTTAAGGGCATCTTTTAAGAAGAAGCTGTTCCCTAAAGATTTAGACATCTTCTCGCCGTCAATGTTTACAAAACCGTTGTGAATCCAGTATTTTGCCAAGTTATGATCACTTGAACAACGTGTTTGCGCCGCTTCATTTTCGTGGTGTGGAAAGAGCAGGTCAGCCCCGCCGCCGTGAATGTCGATAGCATATGGTGTATCTTTGTACGCTAAATGCTCTTCGATCATTGCAGAACACTCCAGGTGCCATCCCGGACGCCCGGCTCCAAAAGGGCTTTCAAATGTTACAGAACCGTCTTTTACCGATTTCCATAGGGCAAAATCGGCCGGATTTTTCTTAAAACTTGAAGACTCTACACGGTTTTGTTTATCCTCTTCATCCTGCACGCGGTGAGAGAGTGAAAGGTACTCGTTGTCACTTGAAGTGTCAAAATATACATCACCCTCTTGGGTTTTATAAGCATGTCCAGAATCTATTAGCTTTTGTATCATTGCAAACATAGCTTCAAGGTTTTCAGTTGCTTTTGGCTCTAGATCGGGACGTGAAACACCGAGTAAGTCCATCTCTTTATGAAACGCTTCAGTGTAAAAATCTGTAATTGTTTTGATATCTTTTTTTTGTTCGATTGCTTTTTTTATGATCTTGTCATCTATGTCTGTGATGTTTCTTGCATACGTTACATCAAGACCATTCGCACGAAGTACACGTGTGAGCAAATCAAAAACAAGGGCTGATTTTGCATGACCCAAGTGGGCATCATCATACACTGTGGGACCACATACATAAAGTGTAACTTTACCAGGGACTAAAGGTTCAAACGGAAGTTTTGTTTTTTTGACTGAATCAAATAGATGCAAGTGTTTCCTTTAAATAAAAGCTTGGATAAAATTTTTAAAAACTAATAATAAAAATACAAAAATAGTAGAACTTATTAGCAGATATATCAGGTTTTTTGATCGAATTATAGCTAAAAAGTTTTTAAGCCCAAAAACTCTGATGGTTAGCGTAAAGCTTACAAAACCTCCCATAGTACTTGCAAGTGCTAAACCGCCTACACCTAAAGGTTGTATAAGCGAGAGGGCAAAAATAACGTAAGTGATAAGTGAAGCCGTTGCAATTTTAGCGGCACTAAGCTGCATCTGTTTTGCATAGAGCCAAAGCACAAGCAGTTTTTGCAAACCAAAAGGGAGAAGCCCTAGCAGGTACATCGTAAGTACCAGTGAAGTGTTTTGTGTATCGTTTGCATCAAAGGCACCGTGTTCAAACAACAGCCATACAATCTCATGTGAGAGTATCACCCCTCCAAGGGTACTGAAAGTTAAAAGGTAGGCTAAAAACCAAAACGCTTTTTTTAGATTTGCAAGTGCTTTTATTTCGTCATTGTTTTTCAAATAGCGTGCAACACGGGGAAAAAGTGCGATCGAAGTGGCAATGGCAAATAGTGCTAACGGAAGTTGAAAGATACGGTTTGCATAGTAGAGGTAAGAGATGCTTCCGCTTATTAAAAAAGAGGCTAAAAAAGTATCTAAAAAGGCAGAAACCTGAGCCGTTGAATTTCCCCACATAGCAGGAAAAAATTCACGTTTGAATTTTGAAGTATCTTTTTTAATCTTTTTGCTTTTTACTCTGAGATATTTAAAGCCGCCTAAAACGATCTTTAAAAGACCGAGTTGTTTGATTGCAACAATATGGACTGCTAACTGTAATATACCGCCTATTACAACTCCATAGCTAAGGTAGTAAACGATTTCAGAATCAGTTTTTTCCTGTGCTAACAGAAGGGCTCCAATGAGTGAAAGGTTTAATAATGAGGTTGCAAATGCAGTAGTGGCAAAGTGATTTTTATACTGGAGCATTCCACTTAAAAAAGTCATCGAAAATATAAGGGGCAGATACCAAAAATTAATCGCAACATAAGGGGATGCAATTGCAATGGTTTCACTCGAAAAGCCGACTGCAATCGCTTTTGTAAAGAGCCCTGGCAATAAGTTAACTAATAATGTAAGTATTAGAATTATTGATATGAACAGAAGAAAAATGTTTGCAGAAAATATCGCTTTTTTTGTGGTTCTTGCAAAGGCAGGTATAAACACCTGTGTAAAAGCACCTTCTGCAAAGATGCGACGAAAGAGATTGGGGAGTTTAAAGGCTATAAAAAAGATATCACTGTAGACACTCGCTCCCAATGTTGAAGCAGTTAAAAGATCTCTGATAAATCCTAAAATTCTTGAGAATAATATTCCAAAACTATTGGTGAAAATTGCTTTAAACAAGGTACTTCTTTGTATTTTTACATAATTTTAACAAATTTTTGGTTAAAATGAACCCCTTTAAAATTTAAAATCTATATTGGGATGGTTGAGTAATGGCATTTTTTGGGTCTAAGAAAAAACAGCAATCTGTAAAGAAAGTTCGTCCGACTGTAATAAGAACTCAAAATGTTGCTAAAGAGATCTTCAGCCTGGCAAAATCTTACGAAATTGACCCAGAACAATTAGATTTTAACCTTCTTGGTGTACAAACCTATACGAGAGTTGCTGCTGAAGGCCAAGACCTGGAATGGGAAGAAGTTTCTCCCGGTTCACTTCACGAGCTGGATGATGGTGAGGCACTCCTTAACCCTGAATTTCAAATCAGGCAAACATATGAGATCGAAGTATTTTCAAAAGATAAAAGTAGTGAACATATATGTGACGAATTTAAAACTGCAGTAGGGGCAAACGCTACAAAGTGTAAAGTATATTTGAGTATTTCTGAGGGTTCAAAACTAACTTATGTTGAGAATCTTGAGCATATTTTAAAGACTTTGATTGATAAAAAAAAGATTCGTGCGGGTATCTTAATCGGTATATTTGATGAGATGGTAGATGACCTGGTTTCTAAACTGTCGGCTTCATCAAGAATTAACGGTGTATTGGAGTTTTCCAAGAGAGAAACACATCTGATTGCAGAAGGGTTTGAACCTACAGCAACAATCAATGATGCCCTCATACTTCACTATGAAACTCATAACGAAGTAGATGACAATTCAAAAGTAGATTATGCCTCTCGTGGATTTATTCAAAGTGTCAAAGAGGGTGAACTTCTTATAGAATACCAAAAACCGAAAAACGGAAAATACGGGAGAAACTGCCGCGGTGAATTTATGCAACCCGCTGATCCTATAGTTTCAAATGAACCCACTTTTAATGTTGAAGATACTATAAAGGTTGTTGAGACTCCGGATTCTATCAAGTATATAGCCAAAGAGAACGGATACATAGCATTTGAAGATAATAAGTATATTATCAAGCAAGATGTAGATGTTTCAGAGATCAGTTTCAAAACAACAGGCTCGATTTCAAGCGGTGTTGACTCTGATGTTAATATTTCTGTAAAAGAGAGTGATGCTATTAAAGATGCCATAGGTACAGGTATGACGGTTGAAGTGAGTGAGATAGATATTGACGGAAACGTCGGCTCAAATGCAAAGGTTATAGCCAAGCGTGCGACAGTCGGTGGACAAACTCACCAATCGGCACTGGTTCGGGCTGATGAGTTGGATATCAATGTTCATAAAGGGCGTGCCGAAGGGAAAAATATCCATATCACACGCTTGGAACATGGATATGTCAAAGGTGAAGATGTAGAGATTGCACAAGCATTAGGCGGTAATATATTCGGTAAAAACATTGTATTGGATGTGTGTACATCACACGTAAAAGCAACAGCTACGAAACTTATCGAGATAAAAAAACTTCACGGAAGTGAGAACACTTTTACAATCGATCCAAAACTTAGTGAGGATGTGCAAAAAGATCTTAAAAACAATGAAGATACAATCAAAGAACTTGAAGTTGAGATACGTGAGCTAAAAAAAGAGGTTGAAAAATATACAAAGCTTGTTAAAGACGGAACACCTGCATTTTTAGATATTAAAAAAAGACTTGTTCATTATAAGAAAAACGGGGTGAAGATGCCTGAAGCGTTTGTGAAGAAATATAAACAGTTTCAAGCGATGCAGGAACAACTCAAAAGTTTAGAAGAGAAGCTAGTGAAACAGCAGGACCACTTAAATCTGCTCGGCTCAAAAGTTTCCAGTTTTCAAGATAATATCTTCGATGCCAGAATTATTAACAGAGGTGAGTGGATAGGCTACAACGAGATCAAGTTTAAACTTGTTGAACCCCCTATAGAACTTGTTTATAAACCTACCGAAGGTTCAGAAGAGAAGATTTTTGGACTCAAAGAGTTAGAAAGCGGCGAATATGTTATTCGTGCACTTATAGACTAAAAAGGAAAATATTTTTTAATGATAGTTGGATTACAAGGGAATGTCGTTTATAAAGAACCGAGTTTTGTACATATAGATGTAAACGGTGTAGTATATGAGGTGTTTATATCGCTTCAAACATTTTCTGCACTTCCAAAGGAAAAAGTATCGATTTACACGATGCAGATATTTCGTGAAGATGCACAGCTGCTATTTGGCTTTTTAGATATGGCTGAAAAGAAGATGTTTGAAAGACTTATAAAAATTAACGGTGTAGGGCCGAAAGTGGCTATGGCAATCTGCTCAACTTATACACCTTCTCAGTTTGCAGTTGTGATTAACAACAGTGACATTAACGGTGTGAAAAAAGTACCGGGAATCGGACCAAAAAGTGCAGGGCGTATCTTAGTAGAACTTAACGGTTTTGATACTGAACTTTTACAACAAACAGAGACTCACGCAGAAGGCTCTAATACACAAGCATATGCACAGGCAAGTGAAGCGTTAGAAGCTTTAGGATTTAAGAAAGACAAAATCTCTAAAGCTCTCTCTTCATTAGACGGCGATGATACTGCCAGCCTTGTAAAAGGTGCTTTAAAATTATTACAAACAATTTGATAAAAGGATAGATATATTGAAATTAACTATATTATTTGGTGGAGCTAGTTTTGAACATGAAATTAGCATTGTAAGTGCGATCACATTAAAAGAGAAATTATCAAATTTTGATCTGACATTTATTTTTTGCGACAGCGATCATACTTTTTATCTTGTAGAACCTTCAAAAATGAAAGCGATCACTTTCTCAAGAGGCGAGCATAAAAAAATGGCTAAGCTTTCACTGACTCAAGGTTCTTTTGTGCAAAAGTCCCTCTTTGGAAAAACTGAGCATACTAACGTTGTTTTAAATCTTATTCACGGTGGCGACGGTGAAGACGGTACTATCTCATCTTTACTCGATTTTTATGCGATCAAATATATCGGGCCTCGTACTGATGCTTCTGTGTTTTCTTTCGATAAAGTGTATACAAAATACTTGTGTGATGCGATCGGTGTAAAAAGTGTACCGTATGAAGTACTTAAAAAATCAGAACAAAAAGATATCACTTTAGGGTATCCGGTAATTGTAAAACCGGCTCGTCTTGGAAGTTCGATCGGTGTGAGTATAGTAAAAGATGAATCTGAGATGGATTATGCACTCGATACTGCTTTTGAATTTGACGATACGGTTTTAGTTGAACCGTTTTTAGAGGGTGTAAAAGAGTACAATTTAGCAGGTTACAAATCTGCTAAAGAGATAAAGTTTTCAATTGTTGAAGAGCCTCACAAAGAGGAGTTTTTAGACTTTGAAAAAAAATATATGGATTTCTCAAGAAGTGAGCAGGTTCTAAAAGCGGAGATCCCAGAAGATCTTGTTTTAAGACTGCAAACGAACTTTAAAAAAGTATATGACGGCTTGTTTGAGGGAGCACTGATCCGTTGTGACTTCTTTGTTCACAATGATGAGGTACTGCTAAATGAAATCAATCCTATCCCTGGAAGTATGGCAAACTATCTTTTTGAAGATTTTGCAACTGCAATAGAGGAACTAAGCGGATCACTTCCTGAGAAAAAAACAATTAGTGCAAGTTACGAATATATTCACTCAATTTCAAAAGCAAAAGGGAAATAGATGGCGGTAAAGTCTATTCAGCATAAGCAACATACATTTGATATAAGTTACGAGATTGTTAATCCAAACGGTAAAGTTGATCTTATCGTTTTACACGGTTGGGGCAGTAACAAAGAACTTATGAAAAAAACTTTTGCAAAAGAGATGGACAGTTTTAGACATATCTATATCGATCTGCCGGGATTTGGAAAATCAACTTGTCCTATGGCACTTACAACTGCCGATGTTGCAAGAATAGTAGAGCTGTTAATGATCCATATGAATGCCTCAAAAGATATCATTATGGGACATTCTTTCGGAGGTAAAGTAGCTTTATTACTAGAGCCGAAAGTGTTGGTACTATTATCTAGTGCCGGTATATATATACCAAAACCGTTAAAAATAAGAGCGAAAATATTACTTTTTAAAGCACTTAAAAATTTAGGCTTTACAAAACTAAGAGAGTTGTTTGTTGCCGATGATGCGAAAAAACTCTCAGAACATATGTATCAGACATTTAAAAACGTAGTTGATGAAGATTACAGTGATGAATTTTCAAAATATGAGGGCAAAGCACTTGTATGTTGGGGGAAAGCAGATACTGCTACTCCGCTTAGTTCAGGTCAGAAGATAGCATCACTTATTAAAAACTCCAGCTTTGAAGTGTATGACGGGGATCATTACTTTTTTATGCAGCAAAGTGACGACATAGCTCAAAAAATTGAAAAAACTTTTTTAGAAACATTAGGACACTAGATGGAAAACTATGAAACTTTAGTCGCTTTTGTAGTCAATATTCTTTTTGTATTAGTACTTGGTTGGTATCTGATCACAAACTTGCAATGGTACGATTATAAACTCTCTCGTGTAGTTTTAAAACACCATAAAAGCCATTGGCATCTTATCTATTTTATCATCCCTTTTATAGCGTACTATACAACGGGTAATTTTTTTACGATTTTCTTTGTTTTTGCGGTACTGCCTGCTATATTTTTATGGCATAAAAAGCTTGATAAAAAGTTGGTACTTACATGGAGGGTGAAAAGATTTTTGATCCTTCTAATCGGTCTTGTATTTTTTCAAGACATCTTATGTACGTTAAAAGAGGGTTGTGCTACCTATGGTGTTATTATGCCTTTAGCGGTAGCTTATATAGGGAGTACATTAATCGAGAAGTATCTTTTTGCCGTTTATACGAAACAGGCTAAAGATAAACTCTCATCTATGAAAGATCTGGAAATTGTGTGTATTACCGGTAGTTACGGTAAAACAAGTATTAAAAATTTTGTAGCACAGATCTTGGCACACAAGTTCAATGTTTATGCAACTCCAAGAAGTGTTAACACTATCGGCGGACTTGTAGCTGATGTTAATAATAGTCTGCCGCAGGGTACAGAGGTGTATGTATCAGAAGCAGGTGCACGTGAGAGTGGTGATATCTATACGATCACAAACTTTTTAGAGCCTCAAACCGTAGTTGTTGGGCGTGTTGGTGAAGCACATATAGAGTACTTTAAATCACTCAAAAATATTATCGCAACGAAACTAGAGATTATGCAATCACCTAGACTTAAAAATGCTTATATTCATACATCGGTAACGAATGAACCACATGAAAAAGTGACTTTTTTCGGAGATGAGATCAGTGATGTTGTCGCAGATGTAAACGGGATAGATTTCACGATCGAACTCGACGGTGAAAAGCTTACTTTACATACGGATATATTAGGTGGTTTTCAAACAATGAATATCGCTGTTGCTATCCGCATCGCAAAACAGTTTGGCATGAGTAACGAAGAGATTAAAAAAGCGGTTGCAAACTTGAAACCGGTAGAACACCGTCTTCAAAAGATCGAGGCGGGTGGAAAAATAATTATAGATGACGGTTACAACGGAAATATTGATGGTATGCTTGAGGGGGTAAGACTTTGTTCCCTTCACTCAGGAGATAAAGTTATCGTAACACCGGGCTTAGTTGAGAGTAGTGATGAGCTTAACCTCAAACTTATTGAAGCGATCAATAAGGTGTTTGATACGGTAATTGTAACAGGTGCACTAAATGCTGATCTTTTCGATAAGAACCTGAATGTTAAACACAAGTTTCTTTTAGCGGACAAGTCAAAACTTACAGACCTTTTGGCAAAACAGACAAAGGCAGGGGATATCATTCTTTTTGCGAATGATGCACCAAACTTTATATAATGAAATTGATCGATAGTTTAACAAGATATATCTCATTTTTTACCGCTTTTATTATGGCTGCACTTGTAGTACTTGTAGTGTATGATGCAACCCTGAGATACCTTTTCTCGGAAGGTTCAACTGCATTACAAGAGTTGCAATGGCATTTTTTTGATGTCGTAATTCTACTGAGTATCGCCTATACCCTCAAACATAATGCACATGTGCGGGTAGATATTTTTTACGATAAATTTTCTCGTAAAAAACAGTTGACAGTTAATCTTTTGGCATATATATTTTTCATCCTCCCTTTTGCTTTTTTAATCATCTATATCTCTCTTAGTTTTGTAGAGATGAGTTTTGCACAAAATGAAGCTTCAAGTGATCCCGGAGGTCTTCCTTACAGATGGATCGTAAAATCGTTAATACCTTTATCGTTTGGATTGGTGGTATTACAAACAATAAAAGAGATTGTGACTGACTTTCAAGAGTGGAGAAGTTTATGATAGCACTGATAATGTTCTTAGTCGCGCTAGCTCTTTTGCTCTTTGGGATTCCGGTTGCTTTTGCATTTGGTGCAGTTGCAATAATGTTTGCTTTTTTTACGCCTGATATCGGTTTTGAAGTGTTTAATATCTTACCGTTTAGAATCTACGGGATTATGAGCAACTCCACGTTAATGGCTGTACCGCTGTTTATAATGATGGGACTTATTTTAGAAAAGTCGGGGATGGCTGAAAAGCTTTTACTCTCAATGTCTTCACTTTTTAAAGGTGTACGCGGCGGACTAGGTGTGAGTGTAGTGCTTGTAGGTGCTATTCTTGCTGCTTCAACGGGAATCGTCTCTGCCAGCGTTGTGATGATGAGTGTAATCGCACTACCGTTAATGCTTAAAGCCGGATACGATAAATCCCTGGCGAGCGGTACGATTGCTTCAAGCGGAACACTTGGACAGATTATCCCTCCGTCTATAATATTAATCGTTCTTGGTGATGTGATGAGTGTGAGTGTCGGTGAGTTGTTTATGGGTGCCGTGTTACCGGGACTTGTACTTGTCGGATTGTATATCGCTTATATTTTAATTCGCGCATTTATAAATAAAGAAGATGCACCGGCATTGGTGAGTGAAGAGAAAACTTCTGTTTTTGAACTACTGCAAGCGATTATTCCACCGCTTCTTTTAATGGTAGCGGTTCTTGGGAGTATATTTGCCGGGATAGCATCACCGACTGAATCAGCTGCTTTTGGAGTTATTGGCGGATTTATCTTAGCAAGTTTCAACCGTACTTTAAGTGTTAAGATGATCAAGTACGCACTCTATGAAACGATGAAGCTAAGCGGAATGATCTTTATGATCTTAATCGGTGCAACTGCTTTTTCACTTGTTTTTAACGAACTTGGAGGAACTGATCTTATTCTAGAATTTTTCTCAGAAGATATAGGTGATGTTTGGGTGTTTATAGTTATTGCAATGCTGAGTATTTTTATACTCGGTTTTTTCATAGACTTTATAGAGATCAGTTTTATAATAGTGCCTATACTTGTCCCTGTAATGCATGCTTTTGGAATAGACCCTATCTGGTTTGCAATTTTAATAGCACTCAACCTGCAAGCCTCATTTTTAACACCTCCGTTTGGACTGAGTCTTTTCTTCTTAAAAGGTGCTGCAAAAGATAGTGTAACAACTATGCAGATATACAAAGGGGTGATTCCTTTTATTTTATTGCAGTTAGTCGCACTGTCACTTGTAATTCTTTTCCCTGATTTGGTATTTGCTTTTATTTAAAAAAGAACACGATATAATCTTTGTAAAAAAGGGAAAATGTGGAAGATATTTTATATGCACCTTGGCGTGATGAATATGTAACAAATGAGAAGATCGAAGGGTGTGTATTTTGTCATATAAGTTCACATTCCCAAGATGATGAAAAACTACATGTTGTTTACAGGGATGAACACTGTTTTATCGTTATGAATAGATATCCTTACACTCCAGGGCACTTTATGATAATCCCCCACAAACATACAGACAAGCTAGAAGATTTAGAAAGTGATGTTTGGCTTCATATGACAGCTTTGGCACAAAAAGGTGTAAAACTTTTAAAAGAGGGGTTTGGTGCTCATGGTGTCAACATTGGAATGAACTTGGGAAAGGCAGGTGGAGCAGGGATAGCAGAACATATACACCTCCATTTAGTGCCGCGCTGGGAGCGAGATACTAACTTTATAACTTCGATCGCAAACAACCGTGTATACTCTACAGATTTTGAAAAGATTTATAAGAAAATCAAAAAACTATCACAAGAGTATATTTAAGCGCAAAAATTCAAAACCATTTAATACAAAAGTGCTATAATTTTGCCGGACAATTTTATAATAAAATTAAGGAAAATTTATGCAAAGAAGAGAGTTCCTAAAAAGTTCTCTTGTAGCTTCAGCAGCTGTTCTTGGCAGTACTGCTTTATCTGCGGGCGAAACGACACAACCAATTGATGGTAGAAAAGTCTCAAAAATGGCTTTTCCTGAAAAAAAACCACTTATTACATACTCTGATAGACCACCACTTTTAGAATCACCAAGAGGTGTATTTACTCAAGGATTAACACCAAATGATGAGTTCTTTGTAAGATGGCACTTACCGGAGATTCCACTTCATAACGATCCAGATAACTATACTATTAAAGTTAACGGTTTAGTTGACAAAGAGTTAGAGATCTCATTAAAAGAGCTAAAAACTGAATTTGAACAAGTTGAAGTAACAGCAGTTCTTCAGTGTGGTGGTAACTCACGTTCAGCATTCCATCCAATTGCAGGTGGTATCCAATGGGGTAGCGGTGCTATGGGATGTGCTAAATGGAAAGGTGTAAGACTTCGTGACGTTCTTAACCGTGCCGGTATGAAAAAAGAAGCACACTTTATTGGCTTTAACGGAAAAGACAATGCAGCTTACTATGAAACACCAAACTTTGTTCGTGAGATTGAGACACATGAACTTGATGATCATGTTATCCTTGCTTATGAGATGAACGGTGAAGATCTTCCTTACTTAAATGGTTATCCACTACGTCTTGTAATGCCTGGATACTATTCAGATAGCTGGGTTAAGATGTTAAGTGATATTACAGTGACAGATAAATATAAATCTCTTTTCTTTATGGATGTTGCTTATCGTATTCCTGACAATGAATGTGAGTGTGAAGAGCCTGATAACAAGTTCAAGCCTACAAAACCTATTACACATATGAATGTAAAATCTGTAATCGGTTACCCTGAAAACGGAATGAAGGTATATCACAATTCTCATTTAGTTGTTCGTGGTGTTGCATTTGATGACGGTACGGGTATCAGAGACGTTATGATCTCAACTGACGAAGGTAAAACTTGGGAAAAAGCACTGCTTAAACAAGGAAACGGTCGTTACTCATATACTGAATTCAGATATGCATTTAAACCAAATAAATACGGTAAATTATCATTTATGGCAAAAGCTATCAACCGTTTAGGTGAAGAGCAACCATTTGCAAAAGATATCAAATGGAACCACGGTGGATACAAATATAACGGTATCGATGTAGTTACAGTTGAAGTAGTGTAAGGGTAGGTTATGAAAAAAATATTATTATTAGCAGTTTTATCGGTTGGTTCACTTTTTGCACAGGTAAAAGGTGATGTTGAAGTTCCTTACATAGCATATGAGATCAAAATGGGTAAAGGTTTTGATGCTATTCAGGCAAATTGTCTTATGTGTCACTCTTTTGGTTATATCATTAACCAAGGGCCACAGTCAAAAGAGTTTTGGCATAAAAAAGTGGATAAAATGATTACACACTTTAAAGCACCAATTACAGATGAAGATGTAGAAATTTGTACTGAGTACCTATTTGAGCATTACGGTAATGGTAAGTTAAAATAAAGAGAAGCTTTTAGCTCTCTTTATCTCCTCCCTTTTTAGATCTTAAAACAAAGAAAAAAATCCCCGCAATTACTAAAAAAATTCCCACTCTAATTGTTAATGTTGTAAAGTCTGTCGTATCGTTCATTTTATATCCTATTATAATCTTAGACGTATTATATAAATTTTTAGTATATAAAAAAGTAAAAGAGATACTTGTATTTTAGTAGCTTAATATTTAAGCTATAAAGCACATTTTTCAAGAAGTTTTTATTGTATAATGTTACAAATTAATTTTGGAGAATAAAATGAAATTATTTGTAAAAGTAACTTCTATATTAGGCTTAATGCTAATGATTGGATGTTCAAACAGTTCTAACGAACTTCGTCCTGTTAACGGCGGTGTATGTAATAATCCTGCTTGTAAATGTGTAAAGCCTTGTCAATGTGGTGCAGGTTGTCAGTGTGGTCAAAACGGCAACTCTAAAACTATGGCTGATGATACGGTAAAATAGTAAAACCTAATGCAGGGAAAGTTTCCTGCATTAATAAAACCATATTTGACATATCTTCAAAATATATACATTTTATGTATATGAAATTGTGGATGTCTAAAATGAAACAAATAGTTAGTAATTTAAAAAGAAATATCTTTATAACCGTAGTAACAACGATAGCTTTACCTATCGTAGTCGGCTATCTCTTAAATAGATATTTTCCTATAAACTTTGTAAATATTCCCCTTCATTCTGCTTTAGAAGTAGCAGGCGGAACTATCGCTATTATTATCTCTTTAATTATCTTTTTAAAATATGAAAGCAAACATGTTTTTAATCATTACAATTATACAACCATAGCACTGTTAAGTATGGGTATTATCGATATTTTTCATGGAATTATGATGCCTGGAAAGTTATTTGTATGGCTGCATTCATCTGCTGTATTCTTCGGAGGGATGTTTTTTATGCTTGTTTGGATGAAGCAGAAGAAAACATCAAAACAAACATATAAGCTAGTGCCCGTTTCCGTAATCGTATTTGCTATACTATTTTCTCTATTTTCGATTATTTATTCGGAATATGTTCCTGATATGATTGATCCGGATAAATCTTTTAGTAGCGTTTCAAACTTCTTGAACATAGCAGGTGGATTGGGCTTCTTTGTTGCATCAATTAAGTTTCTTAAAGAGTATCTTTATACACAAAAATTCGATGAGATACTATTTGCCGGACACTGTATGTTATTCGGTATTGCAGGTGTCTTATTTACATCTTCGCTTCTATGGGATATGCAGTGGTGGTTATGGCATATATTAAGATTCTCTGCTTACATTATTGCCCTTTATTTTTTGTATTTAGAGTTTAATAAAGATATACAGCTCATTGAAAATAAAAATAGGGAACTGGAACTAGCTGATAAAAAAATAGGCCAATATCTTAGCATACTAGACAAAAATGTAATAACATCGACTACAGATCTTAAGGGAGATATTATTGATGTATCGGAAGCTTTTTGTAAAATTAGCGGCTATACAAAACAAGAATTAATAGGTCATTCACATAATATTGTAAGACATCCAGACATGCCGTCAAGTATATATAAAGAGGTATGGAATACATTACATCAAGGTAAAACATGGCGGGGTGAAATTAAAAACAGAAAAAAAGACGGCTCAGCCTATTGGGTAGACACTAATATTACACCTGTATATGACGAACATGGAAAAAAAGTTGGATATACAGCAGTTAGACAGGATATAACAAATAAAAAAAGAATTGAAGAGATATCTATTAGAGATGGTTTGACAAATATATTTAATAGAAGATATTTTAATGAACTATTTCCAAAATATATAAATATGGCAAAACGTAAAAATGAACTTATCTCATTTCTAATTTTAGATATAGATCATTTTAAAGAGTACAATGATACGTATGGACATCAAAAGGGTGATGAAGTACTTATAACGGTTGCACAAACACTTAAAAAATCTCTGAAAAGAGCTGATGACTTTTGTTTTAGATTGGGCGGTGAAGAGTTTGGAATATTATTTAGTGTTGAAACAAAAGAGAAAGCAGCTTTATTTTCAGATGAAATTAGAGAAAATATTGAAAATTTGAAAATTGAACATGAACATAATAGTGCAAGTCAATATATCACCATATCTCTAGGGGTAGTATCTAGATACGCAAAGGATATTTCTCAACCTGAAAAAATTTATGCAGAAGCTGATAAACTACTGTATAAAGCGAAAAAAAGCGGTAGAAATAAAGTTTCTTCAGAATAAAAAATGTGATAAGTAAAAATGATTTTTTGATGTGTGGATGGGGTAGAGGGATTCGAACCCCCGAATATCGGTACCAAAAACCGAGGCCTTACCGCTTGGCGATACCCCAATATATTAATATGTATGCGAAAGTTTAGTTTGGTTGCGGAAGCTGGATTTGAACCAGCGACCTTCGGGTTATGAGCCCGACGAGCTACCGAACTGCTCTATTCCGCGGTGTTTCAAAGACTTCTGTTTGTCTTTGTAGGCGGAATTATAGACGATTTTTTTTTCTATGTCAAGAGTTTTTTGAAAAAATTTCAAATTTCTTTTTGAACTACAATTAATCAATAATTTTATATAATATATGTAACAAAATAAAAAGAGATATAATGACACCAATTGATAGAGTTTTAAAAGCTATAGAAGAGATAAAAAAAGGAAATATGGTCATCATGTGTGATGACGAAGATAGAGAGAATGAAGGTGATCTAGTTTATGCAGCAGCATTTTCTACTCCGGAACATGTGAATTTTATGGCAACACACGCACGTGGCCTTATATGTGTAGCACTTTCAAGACAAATTGCCAATAGACTTGAACTGAATCCTATGGTGAGTTCAAATACTTCATCGTATGAAACGGCATTTACGGTTTCAGTAGATGCTACTACCGCAACAACAGGTATATCTGCCAAAGAGAGAGATGATACGATCAAAATACTTGCAAATCCAATTTCAAAAAGTGAAGAGCTTGTACGTCCCGGGCATATATTTCCGCTAATTGCAAAAGAGGGTGGTACATTAGTAAGAACAGGACATACTGAAGGTTCTGTTGATTTGTGTCGTTTAGCAGGATTAAGTGAAGCAGGTGTTATTTGTGAGATCATTAAAGAAGATGGAACAATGGCAAGACGTGATGACCTGGATATTTTTGCAAAAGAGCACAATCTTCATACTGTATTTATCTCCGATTTAGTTGAGTACCGTTTGGCAAATGAATCACTTGTAAAAGAGTTACAAGTTGAAGAAGTAGAGTTTTTTGGAGTAAAAGTAAATCGCCATACCTTTGAGGACCATGACGGCATTAACCATACGGCAATCTCATTTTACAATCCAAAACAGATCGCAAATGTAAGGGTACATAATGTAGTTCCGGACTGTGAACTTCTTTTAAATCAGGATAAATATAATCACTTGATTCACTCTATAGAGTATCTTAAGAAAAACAGCGGACTTTTAGTATTTATAAATAAAACACACCATCAAGATAATTCAGCTCCAAAAGAGTTCGGAATCGGTGCACAGATCATCAAACACTTCGGAATCTCTAAAATGAACTTGATCTCATCGATGAAAAAAACAGATTTTGTGGGGCTAAGTGGTTTTGGACTCGAAGTGAACGAGCTTGTGAATGTTTAAGTATAAGAGGGTGTAAAGCTCTAATAAGATAAACTATCTATATAGATAAAAATATTTTTTAACTGAAAAAGGTGCTTGTATTTGAAAGGAATAATTTTAGCAGGAGGAAGTGGGACGAGACTTTATCCAATTACAAGAAGTGTACTTTCTTGGTACGACTTTGCAAAAGAGATTATGCGTATGGCAAAGCTTGATTGTAAAATAAACCCAATTGAAACAAAAGAGTATCCAACACCGGCAATGCGCCCACACTATAGTTTACTAAATAAATCAAAAATCAAACAAACATTCAATATAGAGATACCATACTGGAAAGATTCACTAGATGA